>JAFRIL010000035.1 GCA_017432845.1 Lachnospiraceae bacterium
CAGTGATCTATGCATGTATTCTTGAGATAGAGCATAACGATCTGTATTACAACTACATGGAATTTGTGATGGACGGTGATTTTCCGAAGCTCCTTCACACGGGCGGCCCGCTCTATTATGTTCAGACGGCGTTAAATCTTTTCTACACTGTGGTCGGCGTTTCGCTGGTTGTGCGCACTTACATCCGGGAGAAGAATCCGGTACCAAGGAAACGATACATGCTGATGTCTCTTGCCATGTTCTCCATAGGCGCTTCGTATGTGATCTACTTCTTCAAGCTTGTTCCGATCGCGCGCAAATTTGATGTCATGATATTCGGATTTGCGATCGGAAACGTTCTGATGCTGATCGCCATAATCAAGTACAGGATGCTTGATGCCGTAACCGCAGCAAGAAACTATGTGGTAGACGAACTTTCCGAAGGGATCATCGTTGTCGATCCGGAAGACAACATTTCCTATTATAATAAACCGGCCCGCAATCTGTTCCCGGTTCTTTCCCAAAAGGGTGCCGGAAGCGAAGATACTTCCGAGGTGATCAGAACGATCAGGGGAGCTATCGAGGAAGGACAGCCGATCAGGATGGACGAGAGGATCTACACTCCGAAGGCAAATCCTCTTGTCATGGAGGGTGAGAATGTAGGAACCCTGTATGCTCTCGGAGATGATACGGAGCAGTATCACTACATGACAGAGCTTCGTAAACAGAGAGAGCTTGCAGAAGAAGCCAGTAAGGCAAAATCACAGTTTCTGGCAAATATGTCCCACGAGATCAGAACACCGATCAATGCCATACTCGGTATGGATGAGATGGTTCTTAGGACGAGCAGCGAGAAGGAAGTACTTGATTATGCGGAGGACATTCAGACCTCGGGTCGCACGCTGCTGGCTCTGATCAATGATATTCTTGATTTCTCCAAGGTCGAAGAAGGCAAGATGGAGATCATCCCGGTTCAGTATGAGCCCGGACTGATGAAGAGCGACCTTGTCAATATGGTAAGAGAGAGGGCCATTCAAAAAGGTCTTACGATAAACGTGGATTTTGACGGAAACACCCCAAGGCTGTTAAAGGGTGATGAGATCCGCATCAAGCAGTGCGCATTGAATCTTCTGACGAATGCCGTCAAATACACAAAAGAGGGACGGATCGGATTAAAGATCGGATCGCGAAAAGAAGACGACAGACACATCAGGCTTGATTTTGCGGTTTCAGATACCGGCGCGGGGATCAGAAAAGAGGACATGGAGGAGCTGTTCTCGCCTTTTGCGCGTCTTGATGAGGAGAAAAATCGCAGCATCGAAGGCAGCGGGCTCGGTATCAGTATCACGAAACGCCTGCTTGATCTTATGGACAGCAGCCTCAGCGTTCAGAGTGAATACGGAAAGGGATCGGTATTTTCATTTTCCGTTGTCCAGGAAGTACTTGACTGGGAGCCGACCGGAGATCTCGACAGAGAGCATGATATCAAAGAGCGCAAGAAGCCCGAGTACAAAGAGATGTTCCACGCACCCAATGCGAGAATCCTTGTCGTTGATGATATCAGGATGAACCTGACGGTCATAACGAAGCTTCTTCGCAAGACGCTGATAAAAATTGATACAGCCATGTCCGGACCCGAAGCGATCCTTCTGGCCAGGAAGAATGATTACGACATAATCTTTGTTGATCATCTGATGCCTGACATGGACGGTATTGAGACGCTTCATCATATGAAAGAGAACGAGGGCGACAATCATCCTGTTTACATCGCACTTACCGCAAATGCGATATCCGGTGCCAGAGAGATGTATCTTGATGCAGGATTTGCGGATTACGTTTCAAAACCTGTCGAGGGAGTAAGGCTGGAGAAGCTTATTATGGGCTATCTTCCCGCCGAAAAACTCCTTGACACGCCCGATAGCGTGTAATATAATCTGTCAATGTGACGGCGAATGCCTGTCCGATGCCATTAGCCCCGGCCAAAAGACGGTATGCCGCACAGCATTTAATACAGTTTTGGAGTTTTGGAGGTATCATCATGAATACATATATGCCCAACGAAGATGCCGTAGAACGCAAGTGGTATGTCGTTGACGCCGAAGGATGTACACTCGGACGTCTGGCATCGGAAGTTGCCAAGGTACTTCGCGGAAAGAATAAGCCCATCTTTACGCCTCATGCTGACACGGGTGACTGTGTTGTCATCGTTAATGCTGAGAAGATCAAAGTTACGGGACGTAAACTTGACCAGAAGATCTATTACCATCATTCGGATTATGTAGGCGGTATGAAGGAGACAACCCTTCGTGACAAGCTTGCAAAGGCTCCCACGGAAGTTGTTGAACTTGCTGTAAAGGGAATGCTCCCTAAGGGACCCCTTGGCCGCAGGATGTACAAGAAGCTGTTCGTATATGCAGGTCCCGAACATCCTCATGCAGCACAGCAACCCGAAGAATTGAAGTTTTGATCCGGAAGGCTTTCGTAAAGGAGAAGTAAAAAATGGCTAAAGCAAAAGAGCAGTTCTACGGAACAGGAAGAAGAAAATCATCCGTTGCCAGAGTATATTTAAAGCCCGGCAAAGGAAATATAACAGTCAACAAGAGAGAACTTGATGACTATTTCGGACTTGAGACATTAAAGACTATCGTACGTCAGCCCCTCGTTGCTACCGAGACCGAGAAGAAGTACGACATCAACGTTAATGTCAAGGGTGGCGGAACTTCAGGCCAGGCAGGCGCGATCCGTCATGGTATCGCAAGAGCGCTTCTTAAGGTGGATGACGATTTCCGTCCCGCACTTAAGGCAGCAGGCTTCCTTACAAGAGATCCTCGTATGAAGGAAAGAAAGAAGCCCGGTCTCAAGGCCGCAAGACGCGCACCCCAGTTCAGCAAACGATGAACTTACAAAAATGCTTTTCAAAAACCTCCGAGTTTTCGGAGGTTTTTTTGTTCTGTCAGGAAGAGAGTATACTTTTAGTATATAGTAATATCTGCCGGTTTAGGGTAATATTGTAATGTCGCAGTAAAAGCTTTATCACAAGTACCGGATACCGTGGAGAATAAGAATAAGCAGAAGAAAAAGAAGATAGTCATAATAACAGCAGCTATAATAGCAGTTTTAGCGGCTGTTATTCTTGTGCTTTATTTCAGATCGCAGATAAGGGCGACGACGATGCGTATCCTTCGCATGGAAGGAGAGGTGTCGCTTGAGGAAAACGGTAAGAAGAAGACCGCAACCGAGAATCTTCGTCTGAACAGCGGTAATGCTCTGTCAACTGAAATAAAGAGTCTGGTCTCGATCGGTCTTGACGATACGAAGATAGTAACACTTGATGAATTAAGCCGTGCGATATTCAATCAGGTGGGCAGACAGCTCGATCTTGAACTTACAGACGGAAGTCTTTTCTTTGAAGTTCAAAAACCTCTCGAAGATGACGAGACAATGAATATCAGAACAACCACCATGATAGTCGGCATCAGAGGCACATCCGGCTGGGTATCAGTGGGGGGGGTAGAGAGAGCCTTATTGTAACTGATGGCCATGTTCATGTCATAGGTACCAATCCCACAACAGGTGAAACAAAAGAAATAGAAGTTTATGCCGGTCAGAGGATCAGCACATATCTTTATAATGACAGGAAAGTCGACAGTATCATGTTCTATGTTGAAGAGGTAACAGAACGTGAACTGCCTGAATTCCTTCTTGAACGCTTACGCGAAAACCATACACTTCTTGATAAAGTCTGCAAGGAAACCGGATGGGACAAACCTTGGATACTTGGTATCGAGGAAGTTACGCCTACACCCGTGCCGGTATCAAAAGATTCGGATTCTGAAAGGGAAGATCTCAACCGGCCTGAAGTAACTCCGACTTTAACACCCACTCCAACTCCGACTTCAACTCCCTCGGTAAAGAAAAATACAGCTGAAAATGAACAGGAAGAATCGGAAAAAATGATTGAGCTCATTCTTTCCATGATGACTCCTACTCCTACACCCACTCCTACACCGATGATCACACAGAC
>JAFRIL010000036.1 GCA_017432845.1 Lachnospiraceae bacterium
GGGGTCTCCAAAACCTTTGGTGGGAGTTCGATTCTCTCATCCCCTGGTATAAAAGAGCCTTGAAACTTCAACGTTTCAAGGCTTTTTTGATCCGGTCATCTGCCGTCCCATCCGTATCTGGACAGGTCCACACGGCCGCGGGTAACTTCGATCCCGTCGGCCAAAAGAAGCTGTTCCTGTCGGTTGATACCCCCGAATACAAAAGCATCAGCGAGCTTTCCGCTTGCATTTACGACCCTGTAACACGGAATGTTATCGGGGTCTTTGTTTTTGTGGAGTGCATTTCCGACAGCGCGTGCCATCTTCTCATCTCCGGCAATCTTTGCGATCGTTTTGTAAGTAGCTACCTTACCCCGGGGAATCTTCCTTACTGCCTCGTATATCCTCCGCGTGGGACTGTCGGAAACAAG
The DNA here is from genome assembly GCA_017432845.1 of Lachnospiraceae bacterium. Lineage (GTDB taxonomy): Bacteria > Bacillota > Clostridia > Lachnospirales > Lachnospiraceae > UBA2868. The sequence continues at coordinate 411 of JAFRIL010000036.1, forward strand.
GTCGTAGCTTTCGGCGATCATGATGCGTATGTCTTTGTCCGGGATGGATCCGTCAAGTATCACTGTATTCCAGTGGTCTTTGTTCTGGTGATATCCGGGCTGCACCGACGGGTAGATCTGTCTCCAGAAGTATGCCTTTTCCGGGTCACATTTCAGGTTCAGGCATATATGTCCGTTCCTTTCGTACGACCACAGGAAAGCCTTGTCATTTCCCTTGTATCTTACAAGCACCCAGTTCGGGTCGCCAAATGGAGCATTTGTATATGTATCTTCAAATGTAAGCCCGTATTCAAGGGCCTCTTTGCGTGTTTTCATGTCAATGATTATACCACGTTTAATCATTTTTTAATCTATATTTAATATAATAACTATTGACATATTATATTATACGACATATAGTATAGGAGTCTTAAACAGGTTAAACGATTTCGAAAGCATAAGAAAAGGAATGTATGCCATATGAAACACGGGAAATTTATGATCGGAACATGCATAGCAGTCATTGCGGCGGTAGCCGGCGTATCGGTTACGGCATCTGCAGGAACAGCCATAGAAACAGCCACAGCCTCAACGGGGCAGCTTGACTGCGAGCTCGAATTGAACGGAAAGGTGGAAAGCCTTTCCGAAAAGACTTATTTTGCAAAGATAAAGGGCCGTATAGGTACGGTAAGCGTTAAAGAGGGTGATCTGGTCAAAAAAGGAGATCTTCTTGTTTCATATAATACGGAAGACCTTGAACTGGCGCAGACTCTTGCCGAACTTGATGTGGCAGCCGATCAGGGAGGATATGACAACTTCAGGCAGTCGGGCGGACGCGTGGCAGGACTCTATGGAGAGGCAAAAAACTCCATAGCGGAGCTTGACCAGCAGATCACGACAACAGAGGCGGTGATAATCATGACGCAGCAGGCACTCACTGACAGAAAAAGCGAGCTGTCGGCGCGCGGTGCACAGCTTCAGGCAGACCTTGCCGGATGCGTTCCCGATGAGGATGATGATCCGTATGATGTGGAGAAAGCCCGTGGGAATATCCAAAAGGAGATCGCTCAGAATACGTATGACCAGCAGTATGATCCCGAGATAATCAAAAAACAGGAAGAACTTGATTACCTTAATTACCTGATGTCTACCTATAAGGAAAAGAAATCCGTGATGGAGAGCCAGAAGGCAGCGACCCAGATGAATCTCCAGACACAGGGCGCCAAAGATGAGCTTGAGGCTCAGAAGAGTGCAGACGATCTGGTCAATGAGACAAATATCCGCGACTATCAGGAAGCGCTTGAAGGTATAAGGGCCGAATTTGACGGAGTGGTGACAAAGCTGGCCGTATCTGAAGGCTCCAGCGTTTCTTCCGGTCAGGAACTGGTACAGATCCAGTCGCTTGAGGATACCGCGGTTGTATGCTACGTCAACAAGTATGACATTATCAATATAGAAGAAGGCCAGAGCGCCAGCGCACACATCAAGAATAAAGACTATACATGCCACGTCTCGAGGATAGAAAAGAAAACAAGCGATGACGGAACGACTCCCGGAATAAAGGTGGAACTTGCGATAGATGAGCCAGATGATTCGATCATACTTGGGATCGAGTGCAAGACAAAGGTTCAGACAGCCATGCTTGCATATGCCCTCCTGATCCCGGCCGATGCCGTATGCTCGGACGATGACGGCGATTATGTGTTCGTGATCTCCGAAGGCAGAGCCGTAAGAAGGCCTGTGGAGATAGGCGTCAGGAACGACGATATGGCAGAGATTGTCGAAGGGCTTCAGGCCGGTGAGACGGTAGGGTGGGATGAGACTGCAGAACTTACCGACGGGCAGAAAGTGAAGGTTCAGTAATTGGAAACCGCTAATTCGGAAAAAAAGAGAATAATCCATACTCAGGACCTGTGCAAGTCGTTTGCCACGGGTAATGTGGAGCAGCAGGTGTTAAAAAACCTGGACCTGGATATATATAAGGGTGATTTTACCGTGATAATGGGCAACTCCGGCTCGGGAAAGAGTACGCTTCTGTATGCGCTATCCGGCATGGATACCCCGAGCATGGGAGCGATCGTTTATGAGACAGAGGGTGGCAAGTCAACAAGGATCACCGGATATAACAACGACCAGCTTGCAAGGTTTCGAAGAGACCATGTCGGATTTGTGTTCCAGCAGAATTACTTAAACGACAGTATGAGCGCTCTGGACAATGTTATGGTCGTGGGTCTTTTAAAGAACGATAACCGCAGGGAACTTGCCGAAAAGGCAAAGGAACTCCTTAAGCGTGTTGAGATAGAGGACGGTGACTGGGACAAGTTTCCGACCCAGATGTCAGGCGGAATGCAGCAAAGAGTTGCGGTCGTTCGCGGCGTGATCAACAGCCCGGAGGTTTTGTTCGCAGATGAGCCTACGGGGGCACTTAACTCGCAGAACACCGAAAACGTCCTGAATATCCTGTCAGACCTTAACAATGAGGGGCAGAGCATAGTGATGGTCACACATACACTGGCTGCTGCCGAGCGCGGGAACCGGATCATATATCTGGCTGACGGGGTGATCTCCGACGAGGTCGAGCTCGGTCCGTTTCTCGGAAACTACAAGGATGAGTCTAATCCGGATATCAAGGGCGCCAGGGAGCGTCATGCAAAGTTAAAATCATTCCTCCAGGATATGGGGTGGTAAGATGTACCGATACTTTTTCATGGCAAAAAACAACATAAGGAAACAGAAAGGCGACATGATAACCTTTTTTGTACTGACGCTTGTCGCATCGGCACTGATCTTTATCAGTGCCTCATTTATGGTCGGTACCGGGCGTGTTGTTGATACGAACATGAAAAAGATAAACGCTACCGATCTGCTTGTTATGATAAGTGATGATGAGCGTGCCGAGGCCAAGCTTGCCGAGATCATAAAGGGAAACGATGATCTTACGGGGTATGAATCCACCAAGTATTTAAATGCCAATGCCAAATACAGACGTAAGGGAGAAAAGAACTGGACGGAGTACTCATTCCATATCGCTTCGTATGAGGACGAGCGGAAAATGCAGATGATATCATGCCCGACGGGAAAACTTCACGGCAATCAGGCAGTGATCCCGGTGTCGCTTTCAAGTTCATATAAGATCGGCGATGTGATGGAACTGAAGATCGGGGAAAACGTGTATCTGCTGAAGGTTGGCGGATTTAATGAAGACAACATATATTGCTCGCCCATGAACATGGGAACGTATCTGATATACACTTCCGAGAAGCTTTACAACACTATCGCGTTTGAGAATCCCAAAAAGGCATTGCCGTGTAAGCTGATCAAGACCAACCTTACCAAAAAGGCAAAGAATTCGGGAAAGGATGCGAACTCATACTGTGACGATCTGTTCAACGAATTCAACGACTGGTACATCGCATATTGCAGGAAGAACCCCGGTTATGCCCTTTACTCCATGAACTTTCTGCCGGCGGAACTGATGAAGACGGCATCTCTTATACTGCCGCTCATATTCATAGCGATAGTGCTTATGTTTGCGGTCGTAATGTTTGTTATAGCGATGGTGATAATACACTTTTCCGTCAAGAACTTCATCATGCTTAATATGAGAAATACCGGGATCATGGAGGCCTCGGGATATACGATAAGAGAACTGGTGATGATACTTCTGTTCCAGTTGCTTCTCGTTGCCGGTATCGGATGTGCCTGTGGAATCACAGTTGGCACAGTATCTATGGATCCGGCCGGTGCGATCATACTGGCTACGCTGGGGCTGTCGTGGAACCAGCCGATAGATCCTATCGTCTGCGCCTCGGTGTTTGCCGGAATATGCGTGGTCGTGACAGTTCTTACCATGGTACTTGGCCGCGAGTATTCGAAAACGACGGTTTTGTCGGCGCTTCATGGCGGAAACACTGTTACCCGTAACCGGAGGAATGCTTTTTCTTTCGAACGTACGCATCTTCCTATCGGCCTTACACTTGCCTGCAAGGATACGTTCGGGAAGTTCTCAAGTAAGATCGGTACGATTTTTATCATGATGGTACTGTCGATCTCAACAATGCTCGGATTCGGTATGGTCGATTCATATACAAGAGATGATGCGGCACTGCTGAGTCTTGCGGGAATGTTTGACTGTGATGCAGTCGTAGACGGCTCGGAGACGATGATGAATAATATTGCCGCAATGAACAGCGTAAAGTCAGTGTATGCAGACACGTGGTATGCGTTCAATTATTCCATAGGAAATCGTATGTCGAGCATCACAACAAGAGCGTTCACGGATACGAGCAATATAGTTGGCGGAAGCATCCTTGAGGGGGGCTGGCCGGTAAGGGCAAATGAGATAATGCTTGCAAGTGCAGCAGCAGATACGCTACACGCCGGGCTTGGTGATACCGTAACGATCAAAAACAGCGGTAAAGAGGAGGATTTTCGCGTATGCGGCCTCTGTCAGACGATGAACAACATGGGTATGATGGCGTATATAACGGTCGAGGGATATGAACGCGTGGCGCCTCCCGTTGATGAATATACTATCTGGGTAAACTTAAAGAAGGGAAAATCATTTGCCGATTTTAAGGAAGAGTTTGAGGATGTTTATCCCGATGTGGAAGTAACCGATTACAGGGAAGCCGCAAGGAACACGACCGGAGTGGTATCAGCCGGCATGAAAGCGGTAGCGATGTTCATAGCAGCCCTTACGATAATGATAGTTGCATTTGTGGAATCGCTTATAGTACGTGCCCAGATCACGCGCGAATGGAGAAACCTGGGTGTGAGCAAGGCACTTGGTTTTACTTCGGGGCAGCTCATCCGTCAGGTGATGCTCTCGAACATGCCGGCAATAATCATAGGCGTGGCAGCAGGCCTTGCCCTGTCGCCGGTATCATGCGCGAACATGATGAAGTCGGCATTTGCGATCTTCGGATTCAGAAAGGCAGTGTTCAGCGTGCTTCCGACATCATATATCCTGACTGCAATTATCATCTGCGGCATAGCAATGATTACGGCAGGTCTGCTTGGTCGCCGTATCAAGATGCTTGAACCGGTCAGGATGATCACCGAGGAGTGATCTACTGGTTCCTCCGCTGCTGGTATACAAGTTTGAGGAGCTCGGAATTGTTTACTTCACGCTTTGTGTCTGAAGCTTCCGCGTTGGAACAGAAATCCGCTCCCGTGGGAAATGCAAGGCCTTTTTCGTTATTGCACATGCATATTCCCTCGGGATTGATATAGAAATGCTTGCAATTGCTGCATGTAATGATATCTTTGTACATTGATGTAACCTTTCGTACAGCAGAGGACTACTGTACCGTGGAATAACCGAAACCGTTACAGATGGCGTCTACCGGGACACCTGACTGGCACAGAGGGCAGCTGTCAGGACGGTAGCTTGCGTAATCGGGAAGATCCTTGGTCGAGTACAGTGACCTGATCGGGATATCTTCGATCTTGCTGGCAACAGAGAAGATGGCGGATATGCCGACCGGAGTACCACCGTAGAACCTGATGGATCCGATCGCACTCTTGAGCGTGCTTCCTGTTGTTGCGGTATCGATAAGAACAAGGACTTTCTTGCCCTTTATCATGTGCTGGTTATTCTCACGGAACATCATCTGTCCGCTGATGTTGTATTCGGGGCTGGTGATATATATCGTCTGGTGGCGGTTGGCCGAGATCATTCCGGCCTTTGTAAGCTTGTTGGCCATGTATGCGCCAACAACCTCGGTGCCGTTAAGACACAGTATTGTATCAACAACGTCGGAAGCAAGATAAAGGTCCGCAAGCTCTTCGCCTGTCGCCCTGGCCTCGCGCTGTCTTGATTTCATATCGCTAAGATCCATGTAGTAATTAACGTGTGTGTTGGGCGTGATAAAATGCCCGGGAATGTACCGAAGTACCACGTCTTTGTTCTTTGTATGATCGATCTTTTTATAATCCTGCATCTTATTTCCTCCTAAGATTATTTACATAGCATTATAGCATTATTTTTTTCAATGCACTATACTGTTTAGGTAAACGTTTTTTGATAAGATGACTGTAAATGAGCGAATTAAATGCATTTATAAATGAATATATTGCCGGATTATCGGGCATTTACTATATCAGACAGCTGATCGTTATCCTCGTGATCTATACTTTCGGAGCACTTCTTACGGATCTTATGGTAAGAGATACGGTTTCGTGGGTAAAAAGGAGTATACTGGCATTTCCTGCGGGTATATCCGCATTCGCGATCACGGCGTATTCCATGCTGGTTCTGCGCATACCCTATAACACTTGGAGTGTATCAGCCGTTATGGCCGTTGAGATCATTGCCGTCCTTGCTGCGCTTCTGCGGTCGCGGCGTCCCTTAAAGATCACTCCATATAAAAATCATATGATCATCACTCTTGCTGTGGCGCTTGTGATCGCCGCGGTCTCAGCATCGGGCCTTGCCCCGGTCGCGATCTCAAACGATACTATGTATTATTTCAAAAGGTATCCGGATGCGATCGTGTACTATGGAGGACTGCGCGATCAGTTTGATTTCTTCCTTACAGATACAGGTCTTGGAGTTGTAAGTATCGATACACTTCCTTCCCTATTTGGATTCGGAGAGACTTTCGGTATAAGGGAGTGTTTCCATATAGACTTTCTGCTGTTCTTCTTTGTAAGCGTGTTCGAACGTGCGCAAAAGCTTCTTTCGAAGAGATCGTCATATGTGTTTGCAGGAGCCGTAACAACGGTTCTTGCGGTATCGACGCCGTTTGTCATACTGGGTCACTGGGCACTTGCCAATATGTACTTTATGGAACTGTTCTTTATTGCGGCATATACCGCAAATGACCTTGAAGATGATGCCGCAGGTCTTGTATCGGTTCTTCTTGTGGCCCTCGGACTTCTGCGGATAGAAGGGACACTGTTTGTTGTATGGCTGATACTATGCGCCTGTGCTTATACAAAGCTTGCCCCGAAGATGGCACGCTTTGTTATACTTCCGCTGGGGATACTGTTCTCGCTATACTGCCTGAATGTCTTCGTAAGGTTTTATGTTCTCGATAATATGTATCTGTTCCTGTCACCGCAAAAAGCTGTCCTTATCATATGTATGATGGCCTGCGTGGGAATATATCTGGCCTTTATCCAAAAGAGGCTTCCGGAAAAGATATCGGATAATCTTCCGGTGCTCTACATCCTGGCGCTGCTTTGTGGCAACCTCATACTTGCCGTTTATGACAAAGATCATTATCTGGGTAATCTGGCGGCATTTCGCGATAATCTGTTCAGACAGAGCGGATGGGGGATGTTTCCTTATTTTGTGATGTGTGCCGCGGCCTTTCTGGCGATAGAATACGGCATTTCTTATTTTGGGTATAAGGAGAAGATAATGCCTTCGGGGTTTGGAATAACGCTGGCGGTGGGATTTTTACTGATCGTGATCGGGGCATCATTCGGAAGAGGAGATTTGCTTTCCGAGGATGTTGGAGATTCGGGAAACCGCGTTCTTCTGCAGATCGTACCGCTCGTTGTGATGGCATTTTCAGAACTGTTTTTGAATGTTATGTGCTATAATCATGGGGTCGGGTGTACCTACGGAAAGAGAGGGGATTAGGCGTGGAGACGATTCTTGCGATCCTGCCGGACAGTCCGTTAAAGGACGAATTTATGGAACTTCTGACGGGGGAGTTTGTGGTAATGACGACAGACAGCGCAGTAAAGGGCCTTGCGATAGTTGATGACTGTCTGGAACAGGTTTCGGCTGTGCTCATCGATCTGGCCATAGAGCAGATCAACGGCTTTACGTTCATAAAAGCTATGAACAGTGAGCCTTTATATTCATCCATACCCGTAATAGCGATATCCGATCATCTTCCGGAGGAATCGGATATGGTAGTATTCGAAGAAGGTTATTCGGATCTTCTGACACCGCCGGGACTTCGGCAGCATGTCGCAAAACGTATCAGAAATGCCATTCGTGCAAAAGATTCATTTACATACACAGAGATGGAGCATATGTTAAGGCAGCTCCCTTCCAATATATTTCTCAAGGATGTCGAAGGTAAATATGTATTTGCCACGCAGTACTGGAACCATATCAGACAGGACGGAAAGCACTGGACGATAAGGGGTAAGACAGACCTTGATATCAGAAAAGACAAGGAAAATGCGAAGAAGGCCATGGAGGCCGATCAGGAGATCATCAGGACCGGAAAGGGATCCGATTACATCATCGAAGAAAATGTCAACGGTGTGAAGGAATATCTGGAACTGATCAAAAGACCCGTGTTTGATGCCAAGGGAAATGTGAACGGGATCATAGCCCTTATCAATGATGTCACGGAGCGCCAGCTTCTTAAAATGGAACTGGAGAAACAAAGGCAGGAATCCGGGAAAGAGCCGCAATGAACCCTGTTGTTATGATACAACCGGTTGATGAGCGCGAGATGTCATTTATCGATGATGAGATCGCTGCGATACGGGATATTATCGGGGATGATTTCAGATTTGTGCCGGTAAAGGTCGATAACTGGAATGATGATCTGTCGCCGTGGGAGGCACCGCCGGTATTCGGAAAAGAAGGATTTGGCGGAGGCGCTCAAAAGACTCTTGATACGATCATGAAGATCGCGGATGATCCCTCAAATACTTATATCATCGGAGGCTATTCGCTTGCCGGCCTGTTTGCATTGTGGGCGGCATATCAGACCGATGTATTCGAATCAGTTGCTGCTGCATCTCCGTCAGTGTGGTTTCCCGGCTTTACAAAATATATAACGGAACATGACATCAAGGCCCAAAAGGTGTACTTAAGCCTCGGAGACAAGGAAGAGAAGGTCAAAAATCCCGTCATGTCCACTGTCGGAGATAATATAAGAACTATACATGCACACCTGAAAAGCTCCGGAACGGACTGCATTCTTGAATACAACAGCGGCAATCATTTCAAGGATGTATTGCAAAGGACAGCAAGGGCATTTGCGGCATCTGCCCGATAATTACAACCCCTGTAACGCAGTATGATCAAGCGTTGCGGGGTTTTGTTTTTTGGCCTTGTCTTTGCTGATTAATGATACGAGTCGATTGCAATTACACTAATGATTTAGTATAATGATAATACAAACACATGCGGATGACATACAAATTGCATATACCCTATCAAGATTATTGGAGGTGTTGTTATGACTGATCAAGTACTTATACAATTCAGGGCAGATAGAGCTTTAAAACAGGATGTATCTGACATATACGAAGAACTGGGTATGGATCTTCCAACTGCTTTTCGCATGTTTATGAAAAAAACAAAGCAGGTAAGAGGCCTGCCTTTTGATGCGGTTTTGCCTGAAACAAGCAGCAAGAGGGAAGACTTCAGGGAAGCCTTTTCTGAATTGCGCAAAGAAGCTGCTGATTTGCCTGAAATGACCCTTGAAGAAATTAATGCAGAAATATCAAAAGCAAGATCAAAACGTAAGAGGGGATAATACATGATCTATGCCGTTATTGATACCAATGTTCTTGTGGCAGCTTTGCTTACTAAGAATACGGATTCGGCAACTGTAAAGGTGTTTGAAGCAATTGCAGATGGCCGGATCACACCGCTTTATCATAAGGAGATCCTAAAAGAATATGCAGAGGTTCTTGGAAGGGCCAAGTTCAAGCTTAGCGCGGCCGGTATTAAAAATGTATTGAGTCTGATTGTAAAATATGGTGTAGAAGTGTTTCCAAAAGCAACAGGAGAAATACTGATAGATATGGATGATTTGATATTTTACGAAGTGGTAATGGAAAAAAGGGATGAAGATTCGTATCTTGTTACGGGAAATCTGAAGCACTATCCTGTCAGAGATTATATAGTTACACCGGCAGAAATGATGGAGATATTGGAACGGGAGTAGAGTGATCATGAGAAACGAATACGATACCGACAAGATCAATGATCTTCTGATGAAGGCAAAATCAGGCGATAATGGTGCGTGGACCAAGCTTTATGAGGAATTTGAGGCATTTATACATAAAGTTGCATGGGACAGGATAAAAGGTCTGAACCTTGAAAAGCCACACGAGACGGAAAATGAGCTCTTCCAGGCGGGCTGGACCGGATTTGCAAGAGCTATCAGACGTTACGAATCCGGTAAATCCGGCTTTCTTACGTATGCGAAAAGAGATATTGAAGGTGCAATGTCGGAGCAGCTTCGCTTTGAGTTTGATGACGGGATCACAAACAAACCGCGGGAAGAAAAGATTGTGGTGGAGCGCCCGAAGGATGATTCCGAGGAGGAGATGCAGGCATTTGAGGCAAAAGTGTCAAGTGCTGCTTTTTGGGGAAGATTCAGGGCATCTTCGGGGATGTCTGTCGGGGCGCCGACAGATCACGAGAAATTTCGTCAGGGAAGACGTATTCTTCATATTCTTGAAGTACTTAAGATGCTCACGGATGAAGACCACAGTATAAGTAAAGCAGATCTTCTGGAGCAACTTCATTATTACCGCGTCGGAAAGCATGGTAATGACAGCAGTCTGACGGTTAAGAAGGGTGAGTTGGGACTTCACTCCGATGATAATACGTATACGACAGACCTGGAAGATATGCTTCGTGAGCTTGATCCCTTGAATTATACGGGGACTAATGATGATGACTATCGAATTAAGTATTCAAGTTATAAGGATGACGGTCTTAACAGAAAGATCAACAAAGTAAAAGGTCAGAAGGCATTGCCCATAACCGATTTCTCATATACTCATGACTTTGACAATGAGACACTTGACAGGCTGATACAACTCGCCAGTTTCTCCGATATCTTCTCTAATGAGGAAAAATCACAGCTTATCAGTAAACTTGTCTCGACAGCGAGTGTATATTACCATACGCCGTTTATGGACGGTGATGATATCAGGTTCAATCCTGCTGCGATACACGGCAGGTTCGCGCAGAGAAACGGGGCAGACGGGAAGCTGCTGGCAGAGAATCTTAAAACTATTCAGAAGGCGATCAACAGCCTTGCACAGATCCGCTTCAGATTCAATCGCTATACCGCCGATCATAAGCTGGTCCCTAAGTACGACTCTGTTTCGGTTCTCAGTCCGTACCATATGGTCGTGTATCATGACAACTAGTATGTTATAGGTCTGAATCAGATATGGGGAGATCAGAAAAGAGTTCTTCATTATCGCGTTGATCTGATGTCGGATATCGAGATCGCAACGGATGAAGAAGGGAAGATCATTCCGATCGAGGTCTGTGCTTTTGATGGATTGCCGATAAGTAATGCATATTGGGATCCTGAGAAGTATATGTCGGAACATATTAATATGGGATATGATTCGCCGAGGGACATAAAGATAAAGATCCTGGAAGATGACTATACTCTGCTCCACAGCTGGTTTGGTGATCATTATAAGAAGATCGACAGTGTTACCGAAACAGTTGATGATGGCAGCATGGTCAATTACGATATTGTTGTCGTCAAAACCTCTCCATACATGATCACCCACTGGGCAATGCAATACGGTACTGCGGTGGAGATATTGGATGAGGAGATAAGGGAGAAGATCAGGGGTGAGTTGAAGAGAATGGAGAAAATGTATGAGTAATATGTGGTATAGCAATTGCATAGAAGTATTATGCCTTAATGATAGAAACAGATGGGATGAAATGATAGAGGAATATGATAAGATTAAATCCCCCATAGCCAGGAATCTGTTATACAAAGTATTTCCTAAGTATTTTGCTGAGTGCGATAGGAGTAAAAAAGCTAAGGAGTTTTATAAACGAACGGATCAGCCTTCAAATGGGAACTATGATACTATGACGTCGTGGATTAGTTTTGCATGTTCTTACCTTGGCTTTCGGAATGCTGAGAATATGGCAGATAGTTATTTCCGAGAGTATAAAGGGAATATAGAGAAACTGTATTCAGAGAACGAAGATAATGAATGGAAGGATAAAGATCATAAATGGGTGGTTAAACAGTTAAAGACGAAGTGTGATAATGGAGATGCTTTTGAAGAGTTTCTCGAGTTTTCAGAAAGGGTATATACAGTAGGAAATCTTATTCCGGTTGGATACAATCCGCGTCCTAGAGGATTAAATGATAGATGGGACATTAAAATGAAATGGATACAAGAAACGTTTTTTGATGATAAAGGAAACCTAAAGGAACAATTTTGTTTTTTGAAAGATGGTAAAGAAAAGTATTTATGTGATAATGAGAAGGAAGCATGGAAAGAGTTCTTTGCTAAAATTAATAACACCGCTGATGATAATACCGGCTCTCTTTGGGATAGATATATTAATGTTTACCATCTTAATACTTATATAGAAAATGGAAAGGTATGCAGATTTAATGATGATCCGAACGGAATAGTCACACCCCGGAGTATTAAAACATGGAGTGATTTTTTTCGAAATGTAACGAATTGTATTAATAATAGAATAGAGTCTTTTAAGCCGGCTCTAGAGCACATCGCAAGCGAAATTGATAATTGATTATAAAGACCTTCAATATTTTGAAGATACCTTCCTCCATATTATAAGTGTAACGATAAACGCTTATAGTATGGAGGATTTTTTTATGGATATGAAGACACAGGAATGGTACGAGGACCCCATAGAGCTTGCCGACGCAATAGCATTTCTAATGAAATACCATTGTTGTTTCGACTGGAATGTGTATGCCAGCGAAAAAACACCGTGCTGTGATTATCGGGAAGTAGATGCTTCTGTTCCCGATGGTTTAAGAGAGGCTATCCGGTCGTATATCAGTGGTCTGCCCCGGGCACAGCGGCAGGAGCTGAAGGATAGGATGTGTAGTTTGCTGGGGGAACGGTTTTATGTCAAGGATTCGACAGTTGTGAAGATTTTTAGCAGGCTGCTGGCAGATGGGAATATCCGTTATGACAGGCAGGCACTCAAAATGATCGCATTATCCCTGACGTATAAGGCGGGGATGTGTCATGATCTGTTGTCCGAACTGGTAGGAGATGTCAAAGGAGTTGCAAAGAAGGGGGCTTAGGAAGATGATGATCGACAAAAGAGA
>JAFRIL010000037.1 GCA_017432845.1 Lachnospiraceae bacterium
AACACCTGATTCATCTTTCAAAGTGAAATAAATATGACCTGACGAGTGATACTTGAGATTGCTGACCTCTCCCGATACGATAACAGAATGCAGGAAGTAATCCTGCGAGAACATATTCTTTATATAGGCATTGATCTGCCCGACAGTGTAAATGTTCATAGCGAGCAGACCCTCACTTTGCCAGCGACGCCAGTATCCCGTTAACAAACGAAGCCGACGAATCCTGGCCGAACCTCTTCGACAGTTCCACGGCTTCATCGATAGCTACCCCTACAGGGATGCTGTCATCATAGAGCATTTCAAATACTGCAAGACGCAGGATCGACAGTTCCACCTTCCCGATACGCGAAATGCTCCAGCCCTTTGCAGAGCCGTCGATCTTCGCATCGATCTCGGGAAGAAGTTCAACGATCTTCTCATACTTCGTCCTGATATATTCCCTGTCTGACTCGGGAACATCGGATCCGGTACTTGCATGATCCTCGTCGGCAAATCCGTCCTCAAAATACAGCCTGACCTGGTCGGGCATATCTTCGGGCGAATTGAACTCTATTCGAAACAGGAGCTTGAACAGATGCTCCCTTACAAGTGATCTGGTCATCTTGGCACTCGCCGTTCCTTACTTAAGATCCACACAGGCAATGCGGACATTCACATCTGAAACCTCAAGGCCCGTCATGTTCTCGATCGATGTTCTGACACGTTCCTGAACGGCCTTGCCTACAGTCGGGAGCGAAAATCCGTATTTGACTGCTATGGCCATATCAACGGATACGATCCTGTCACAGACCTCGACTCTGATCTCTTTTGAATAGTTCTTGATGCCCACGATATTCTTCAGTTCGTTGGGCTTGGTGTCTCCGATGACATACGAAACACCCTCTATCTCACCAGCAGCTATAACTGCTATGTTTGCAACGACCTCGTCGGATATCCTTACGTCTCCGAGTACTTCGTCACAAACGGCATAGTTCTCTTCCATGGTATTACCTCCGAATACTGCCAAAGTTGCGATACAAATGATTTTAACATAAAAGTCCCAAATTTCATAGGGAAATCATTATCATATCCCTGTCGGCAAACTCAACGTAGCGCACGTTTGTCCTGCCCAGATATTTGAATATGTTTTCCTCATCGAACAGATGGGATTTGATCTTTTGGTAAACATCGTCGGAACTGGCCTTTAGGTACACGACGCTCTCATCCGATGACAGCGCCGATTCGAATGCCCTGTAGAACTGGTCAGAGTTGATGTCGGTAAAGTACAGTCCCTCATGCCTGTAGTAATTGTCTTCCATTGAGTTGCAGGAAGGCATCGGAACGACCGGTTCGGGAGCATGTGACTCATCAAGAGTCGCATCATCGACAAGGAAAAATTCGTAGTTAACGTCGACATTCTGTGACAGAGTACCGTCATCCCTCATAAGTGTGATGACGGCATCTCCCCATGTGACATCAACGTTATAATACACACCGTTGCATTTGACGATGTTCCATACGTGCCCGCCCCATTCGGAGTTCTTAGCATCGGCAAGCTGGGCCGGATCGGGAATACCGTTTGTGCCGCACGCCGTTCCGTTGACGAGCGTACAAAATATCCCCATCTTCGACAGGATGAGCTGCATCGCCTTCGTGTAGCCCTGGCAGACAGTCCTGCCATCCTCGACCACGCTTAAAATGTTCTGGTTGTTTACTGCATCGGGAACGTATTCGTTATGCTTTATCAGATATTCGTACACATACTTGATCTTATCGTAATCACCTGCGCCTGAGGGGCATCCGGCTAGCACCTCATCAACGTATGCATCAACCTTCTTTTTCTTCTCCTCGACAACTTCCTTGTCCATCGTATACGTTCCGGAGAACACGATGCGCTTTAGCATATTGCCGTTCATGTATTTTCCGATGGAATAACCCTTCACATAGAATATCTCTGGATGATCGACCATCACCGCGCGGAAAGAGCGGTCTATCTCATCGGTATCGCGGCTCGATATCTCGACCTTTTCAAGCATGTCGGTCAGTATCGCATAGATCTCCGTATAACAGGTCTTGCCGGACTCTGTAAGTTCCGTATAGGCGAAGTTCGGCTCATCCGAAAAAGCAAGGTTCTGTGCCACCTGTGCAAGACTTGTTTCGGGGAGCGAGCCGGATCCATTGTCTTCGGCCTCGCCCTCCTCGATCACGTCCACCTCACTCTCGTGGACGTCTCCGTTTACATCAATGACCTGAATGCCCGATGAAGTTTTCGACCCGTCACCCGGGACTTCATCGAGTCCGGTAACAGCCGGTATTTTATCTTCGGATACAAGCTCGTCGATATTACATCCGGACAGCATGGAGGATGATGACAGAAGGGCTGTTATTATAACATATGCTATTGTTCTAAAACCGTTAGTTTCTCGAGAACTCCTCAAGTTCCAGTCCCTCGTTTCTGTCCAGGGTCATTCCTATGCTCCAGCTGTTAACGAACAGCAAAAGCGGCCTGTCCTTCATGTCAACCACGCGTTTCATATCAGATGTTCCCGTTATCTTCTCGGGATCGATCCCGGTGTTTTTGATCCATCTGATGTGCTCGTAAGGAAGAGTATCCATCTTGATCTCAACGTTGTATTCGTTCTCCAGACGGTATTTGAGCACTTCAAACTGCAGAACGCCGACAACGCCGACGATTATCTCCTCAAGTCCCGTGTTGAGTTCACGGAATATCTGTATGGCGCCTTCCTGGGCGATCTGCGTTATGCCCTTGGCGAACTGTTTACGCTTCATCGTATCCATCTGGCGAACCCTTGCAAAATGCTCGGGAGCAAACGTCGGGATACCTTCATATGCGAACTTCTTGGCCGATGTGCACACGGTATCTCCTATAGAGAATATGCCCGGATCGAACACACCGATAATATCCCCGGCATAGGCCTCATCAACAATATGCCGCTCGCTTGCCATCATCTGCTGGGGAGCGGACAGCCTCATCTCCTTCTCGCCCTGCATATGCCACACTTCCAT
>JAFRIL010000038.1 GCA_017432845.1 Lachnospiraceae bacterium
AGCCAATTTCTCTTCTTCATAGTTTTCTCCTTTGATCCTTTCCGTGGATTGCTCCTATGTTACTGTATTTACGGGCTTTGCCGCACACAGTACGGGTTTGGACGGACACAAATGAACATAGTATCCCCTTTCCCGTTCAAATATAAAGACTTTTACTGTGGAAAAAAAGGTTCACGACGGCGTGATTTTCGCCCAAAAATTAACCCTAAAAAATAGACAAAGTTACGATGTGATAATTGTGCAATATGACGAAAGAGGGTGTATTACATGCTGCGGATTGGATCGTAGATCTCGTTGGCAAGTTCGCGGGCTTCGTCAAACTCCATGGGCTTGCCCCAGATGTAGCCCTGGACGAAGTCGCACCCGAGCTCTTTGAGGCATTCAACCTGGTTGTCGTGTTCAACGCCTTCGGCGATGACCTCGGCATCCATGACATGTCCCATGTAAATGACCGACTTGACGAAGTCGATGTTCATGTCGTTACGGACAAGATTGTCGATAAGTGATTTGTCGATCTTAACAAGATTGATCGGCAGCTTCATGAGCTGCTCGAGAGATGTATAACCAGTTCCGAAATCATCAAGGGCTATCATGATCTGGTTGTCGCGCAGCATCTTGATGTTCTCGATGGTATGATTACCTTCCTCAACAAACGAGTATTCCGTGATCTCGACCTCGAGGCACTCGGGCGGGAATCTGAGCTCTTTTATGATCGCAAGAAGCCTCTGTGCAAAGCCCGCACGCGCGATGTCCTTTGCGGAAATGTTGACGGCGACCGTGATCGTGTTTCCGGACGTATAGCATATCTCACGGAACTCTTCAAGAGCCCTGCGGATCACGAATGTATCAATATCAAGTACAAGGTCGGAAAGCTCGGCGATGGCAATAAATTCCGCCGGTGGGATTTTCACCCCTCCCGGTGCGTTCATGCGGATAAGAGTTTCGAAGCCGCGAAGGCGCTTGTCCTCCATCGTGTACTGAGGCTGATATACAAGATAGAACCAGCCTCCCCTGATCCCGTCCTTAACAAGGCGCTCTATGTAGACCTGGCGCTCCAGGGTTGCCTTCATCTCGTCGTTGAACAGGCAGTACTTGGCATTACCGGATTTTACGGCGTAGTTCATCGCGATGTCGGCCTGTTTCATGATCGTGTCGACATCAGCGTCCTTTCCGTCAAAATCGGTCATGCCGGCAAACGCGGACAGATAGCAGTTGGAAGGCACGCCGTCCTTGTTAAGGGTTATCGTGTCTTCTATCTTGTTTATGACCTTTTCCACGAGCTTGTTATGATCGACCCCATCGCCTATGATCAGCGCATATTCCGCGCCCTCGATCTTGTAGGCTTTGACATCGCCGTCGATCACGGCGCGAATCCTGTTTGCAACGACATTGAGGAGCTCGTCACCGTACTTGCGGCCGAGATTGGCGTTGACGGGCCAGAAGCCGTCAAGATGTATAAAGACGACGCAACCCTTCTCATTGTAGAAAAGCTTCCTGCTGATGTCGTGGTCAAATCCGTACCTGTTCAAAAGCCCTGTGACGCTGTCAGTCACGGCCATCATGTTGCTGTATTTGATCTGTCTGCTGATAAGGGTGATCGCGATGATAAAGATGAGCGCGTTGAAAGTTCCCGGCGCTGTTGAAAGGTTGCGGCCGACAATCACCGAACGGATCGAGCCGAACACCGATATTCCTAAGAATACGTACGACCATATCAGGCCTTTGCGGTGGTCGATGAGCACCATGATTATGCACAAAAGACAAAGTACGACCTGAATGCAACCGTTGAGGCTTCCTATCGGAAGCTGCAACGATCCTACTGACAGAACGGAATCCGCAAAGCGCACTGAAGAAAACGCGTTTAGTCCCAGCATGGCAAAGCACAGCACAACGCATGTATTAAAGACTATTGTCTTGTGGCGAATGTTCGTCAGGTTCATGTTTTAGTAAATGTATATCAGCAATGGTAAACTAGTAAAGGTAAACGTCCTTGAATTTGCCGTGGACGAAGAATCTCTGTTTGTTTGATCCGCTTCCGGAGCAGGTGACAAGAGTTACGATATTGATGTCCGGATCGGGCTTGGCGGCGCACTCTTTTACGGATTTCTTGGCCGCTTCGCGGATGTATGCCCTGTACTCCTTGAATGTCTGGCAGGTGTAGTACATCTTGGAATCCGTAGGATCGAGATAGAATGAGAATATCTCATAGCGGTATATACCCTCGGGCCTGAACACGTAGATGTACGGCTCCTTGTCATATATCGCAGGGTTATTGATGTAGTTCTTCAGATGCCCGAACATCGTGCCGTTCTTCATGTTGTGGCCGTAAAAGAATGTGTTCCAGCTCGAAAGCATCGGGTCGACCTCATAATCCATGAAGACACAGCCGGCACTGTTCTTCTGCATCTCGAAAGTGTGGTGAAGATAGAATTCGTTATCGGTTCCCTGTACAACGGGATGGTTGATCTCGGCGCCCGGGGCGTAAAGCCAGCATACGTAGCTGCCATTGATCTTTTTTAAGGCCTCGTGATCGACCGCAATATCAGGAAAGTCTGCCCTGTTGTAGTTTCGGGTCAGGGTCTTTTCTTCCTCTTCTTCGGTCTCTTCGGCCTCTTCTTCGGCGCTGTTTTGCGCGGGTTCCGGATCGGGGGCACCGGCAACCGCATACTGTTCAAGGCCGGCGTACTCAGATTCCGCGGCCTTGTATTCCATTGAAGTCTTGACGAGCATGATGCCCGAGACGACAACGGCCAGTGATGCGATTACGATGATTATAATTCGTGCTTTTGACAGTTTGGGTTTTTCTTTTGATCTACAACCTGAGACTTGGGGACGGTCCTTTTTGTTTCAAATGAAACATTTAGGACCGTCCCTAGTGTTTCACAAACTTATCTAAATCGCTCTGCTCAACTGTCAAGAAATCGTAATCTTCATACATTTTGCTGCACCCCAACAAAAAAATAGTTTAACACAACTGTTAATTTCTATCCAGTTAAAAATGCTGCAAAATGTCAGCCCAGTTTCCCTTTTAGGTAATTCAGCAGATCTTCCCTCGTTGTTGTCTTGAGCACATATCCGTCAGGCTTTAGGGCCATAACACGCTCCACCGCCTCTTTTGTCCCTACTCCCGTAAGGAATATGACCGGTATTTTAGCGGTCTCCGGCTCCTCGCGCAGCATCTGCAGCACCTGGGGACCGTCTACAACCGGCATCTCATAATCAAGAAGAATGAGATCCGCTGATTTTTTCAGCAGGAATTTTATTGCCTGCATCCCTGCCGTAACGATATCAGCCTGGTACTCATCCTTGATCCATTCCCTGACCATACTTGCATACGAAGGATCATCATCCACTATGAGAACCCTCTTTTTGCCGCTTGCTCCGCCGGCACTTATATATGCTTTTTCGATGGCAGGCTGCAGAGTTTCCATCTCCACGGGGCGGTCAAGCCATGTTTTGTATTTGATCGCGGGAACAAATGACAACAGCTCACGGTGGAATCTGTTTTCTCCGATAAGGAGCATCTTCCCGTCGATCTCATTGATATCATTTACGATATGCTTGAACTTCTCCAGCTTGACTGTATCCTCCACAACATCTTCGGGAAGATATATCACGTAGACATCCGTCCTGTCCGCGTGGGGTTTGATCAGGGTAAAATCCTCGATGATCTCAACATTGTATGCCCCTGTCATTTTTCTCTCGATTCCCTTTACGACAACGCTGTACTGGAACACAACGATCGCAACATTTTTCACTTCAATGGCCATAACCTGCTCCTTGAATATATTGAAGACGAATTAAATCTGTTCACTATAATAATGTTAATCCGCCCCTTTTGCAATGGCTGCCATCGCATCCCGCTGAATATCGGCATTATATGAAAGAAGTGGT
Organism: Lachnospiraceae bacterium; assembly: GCA_017432845.1. Classification (GTDB taxonomy): domain Bacteria; phylum Bacillota; class Clostridia; order Lachnospirales; family Lachnospiraceae; genus UBA2868. Next base: position 3,895 of record JAFRIL010000038.1, read on the forward strand.
TCAACATCCCTGCCCTTTATCCTTCTGTCAGTGTAGTTTCGCGTAAGCCTTATGATAAGCGGTATCTGAACAAGTATCCCGATAAGATTGGGGATCATCATAAGGCCGTTAAATGTATCGGATATATCCCACGCGAGATTCGGCTCCATTACCGCACCAAGTACTATGATCAAAACAAAGACAACACGGTACACTCTCGCAAATGAAACTCCGAACAGATATTCCGTAACCTTTGCCCCGTAATACGACCAGCCCAGTACCGTGGTGAAGGCAAACAGCGTTATCGCAAGAACCACAAACCATTCCCCCGGTTTTCCCAGAGTCGCACCAAACGCCTTGGCAACAAGTGTCGAATCATTTACACCCTCCTGTGTCAGACCGGTCTTAAGATCTATCGCACCGGAGGAAAGCACCACGATGGCTGTCAGAGTACATATGACCATGGTGTCGAGAAACACTTCAGCGATACCCCACAATCCCTGACGGACCGGTTCTCTGGCACAACTGTTACTGTGGACCATAACAGACGAGCCCAGACCGGCTTCATTGGAAAAGACTCCTCTTTTACATCCGTTCTTGATGGTATTGAACGCAAGCTGTACCGCAGTGCCTGCTGCGCCACCCTTTATCGCATCAGGTCCTGTGGCAAACCTGAATATAGCCGAAAAGATATCCGGTAATTTAGTGATATTAAGGAACACCATGATGATGCATCCGGCTATGTACATTATGGACATGAATGGTATCAGCTTCTCGGAAACCGCTGCAATTCTCCTGAATCCTCCCATGAGGATGAGTGCCATCATAAACATAAGTACCACGCCGATCACCCAGTTGATCTTCGGGACTCCGAAAAGCAGCTCACTCTCAATATCCGCAAGAAAGGTGGATTGGAAATTGATGGTGATCTTATTGATCTGACCCATATTCCCTATTCCAAAGGATGCCAGTACTGCGAAGATACAGAACAGAACCCCCAGAAGCTTTCCCAGCCATCTGCAGTGCTTTATTGATCCGAGACCGTCCTCAAGATAATACATGGGACCGCCCGACCATGCTCCTTCTAAATTGCGCCGTCTGTAGTACATACCCATAACTATCTCGGAATATTTGAGCATCATTCCGAAAAAGGCCGCAACCCACATCCACAGGACCGCGCCGGGACCACCCACGCAAATGGCCGTCGAAACACCGGCAATGTTACCGGTTCCGATAACCGCGCACAGTGCGGTGCAGAATGCGCGAAACTGCGACAGTGCACCTGCATCATTTATGATACGGGCTCTTTTGTTGATCGCTCCGAAGGTATTCTTCCACCAGTGCCTCAGATGTGTTATCGGGAAAAATCCGGTAATGACGGTACATATAAGACCCGTTCCTATAAGCAGTACAAGACCGACCGTTCCCCACACGAAGCTATTGGCCGCATCGTTTATCCTTACAGCTATATCCATATAACTATCCTATGATCTCGCAATAAACAAGCGTCTGGTTGATGAGCTGATATGCAACCTCTCCGAAGGTAACAGGTCCGGTAAATGGCGGTATCTTCTGTCCGTTAAGATTTCCGTACATATAGTTAAGTATACAGTTACATGAAAATACAGGATCTTTTGCCTCCATTGCGGCTATTCTTTCTTTGAACTGTCCGGAGTAATCGTCCACCTTTGTGGCAAAGCGGTAGTCAATATTTCTGAATACCGGTGCGTAAAATCCTACCGTACCGTTTTCAACGGACTTGATCGAGGTGTTGATATATGAACCGTTATAGTCAGCCACAAGCGGCATCTTGGTATCAATACCCTTCTTCTCGATATACTCGGCAAAATTCACCTTCTGACCGTTTACAACGCAATTCGTAACACTCAGATCATTATCATTGAATCTGATGATGGGGTCGGTCTTGTCATCGGTGAAGATGTTCACCATATTGATCATGGCACTCTTGCCCCCGGGAATCTTGATATACATAACCACTGCCTTGTCCGTATACGAATTGCATGTAGTGCCGTCATACACCTTTATGCTGCCCATGGCCTCAAGATCTGCTCCTGCGATCCATCCGATGGTGGGATGCATCAGAAGCTCTTCAACCTCGGGAGCCTCCTTCGAATACTTGGCTGCCACCTCGGATCCGTAGGGCATTATCAGCATTGTAAGGCCGTTGTCATAGCACTCCTCCACGATCTGGAAAATGTTATATTTTCCGTATGTCGCGATCCTGATATCCTCCGCATAATCTATCTCATTTACGAACAATCTGTCTTTGGTGAATATCCCGCCTTCCTCACTCATGAAATAAGGTGTTGTACCGCCGATCCATTTCCCCTTCGGGAGTTTTTCAAGAAGCGAATCATCCGCCGCGATATGCAGGATCTTTCCTTCTTCAATAAGCCTGATTGTATCTTCCAACGTAATAAGCATTTTTTACCTCCGTAATATGCACCAAAACCATAACCGGTCAGAGTGCCACTATATTTGCAAGATCAACCTTCGCAACTATAGGATACTTTGACATGAATTCATCCATCTCTTTTATGCACGCTTCCATGCTTTGAGGATCAGACTGCAGTCTCTTCTGCATTTTGGATATGAGCATGTTAAGTGCAAGATTTGATGATGTGTACTTAACCTCTCCGCGCAGGAGTTTTTCAATCTTTTCCTGTGCCAACGCTTCCATTCATTCGCCTCCTTTTATCATCTGTTATTCCAGTGCTTCCAGTATTTTGTCATAGTCCAGCATCTTTGCCGCCTCACGGATCAGCTCGAACTTTTCTTTATCCGGATCGGGAATTGAATACTCTCCGATCTCCTTCATGATCATTTCAACCTTCTCACAATCCATATCGTCCGCCGCATCATGAAGCTCCTCATATATACTTGCCATAAGATCGGCATCTGCAACAGGTTTTTCAGATTTCTCCTCCTTCCCGCCGGCATCTTTATTGCCAAATGCAGGTGAAAGTGCCTCCTGATAACTCAGGTAATGATCCATTACAGCACCGTGATTTTCTCTGATGTACTGGATATTATCACCCTTGCCCGCCATCTCAAGCGCTTCAGCCATATCACCCAGTTCCAGTGCTCCCACAAGCCTTGCCGAACTCTTAAGGGCATGTATCTTTATCGTGTAGTTCTCCCAATCGTTTGATACATAATAGTTCTCAAGATCCTCATGCTTGTCCGGTATTGAATTGTAAAATATTTCCAGCACCGATCTGAAGGCTTCCTCGGAACCGCTGTTCTTTATGGCAACAGCGGCATCGATACAGTCAAGCTTCTGATACCATTTATCTGTACCTTCCGGCTCAACGGTATCTGCTTCTTCTGCGGCAGCCTCCGGGATCTCATCCGGGACCATATCCCATAATTCATCCTGTGATTCATCCTGTGATTCATCCTGTGATTCATCCTGTAATTCATCCTGAATCTCCTCCGGCTCCTCTGAGTCTTCAATCTCTTCCGTCCTGCGGTCATCATCGATATACGATGCGATATTATACATCTTGTTTGACTTGAGGAAATACAGTATTCCAAATGTTCCGGGGCCGCAGTTGGAGGATATGGCGGCAGAAGCCTGCTGGAATATGACATGCTCAAAATAAGCTGTCTTTCTGATCTCCTCCTCGATCCACTCAAGTGTTTCACCGGGAAGATAAGCGTATGTAACAAAAGCAATATCCGAATCCGGTATTAAATCCGGCGGAAGTGCTTTGCGGATATATCTTCTGTAAGCCCGCTTTGTCCGGCCCAACCATATCCCGCCGATAGCTTTCTTATCGTTTCTGATGCTCAGCATAGGGTGAAGGTTCAGAGCCTTTGCGATCTTATGAAGTCTCTGACTGATCAGTCCCCTATTCGCCATATATTCCGTAGTGTCGATAATAAAGCTGCAGCGCAGGCGGTATTTTATCTCCTCGAGTTCGGAAATGATATCCTGAACCGGAATGCCCTGTTGAGCAAGTTTATAAGCAATAAGCACAAGTAAACCGGTGGAACTGGACAGACATTCCGAATTGATGACCGTAACATTATCAAATGATTTTGCCGCCTCTGTTGCAAAATGATAGTCTTTACTCATACTCGTTGTCAGAGATATATGTATCACGTGATGCGCTCTCTTAAGCACATCCGCAAAGAATTCAGTATAAGCTGCCTCATCCGGAGGAGACGAGATTGCCTCCCTGCCCTCACTGATATGCCTGATAAGCTCGTTGGCATCAATGTGAATACCGTCCTTGAACACACCCTCATCTGTTTTGATAACGAACGGCAATATCGGAATATGAAGCTTCCTTACCACTGCATCGGGAAGATCGCACATGCTTGTGGATGTAATGATGACAGGAGCCTTATCGGCGTATCTCTCGGAGGTATGTATTTCCTCATCATCACCTATCATTACGGATCTTAGGATGATCTTCTCGCCGGAAATATGGCGGATAAGCATCTGCTCCATGGCTTCTCCGGAAACAGGCTTGATCAGATATCCGTCGAATCCCGCCCTTGTGTAGAGATCCCTGTTCTCACTGCCGGCGTTGGCGGTAAGAACGATAACAGGGGTTGTCCTGTTCAGACCTCCCGCCTGATTTCTGAGCTGGTCAAGACACTCTATTCCGTCCATCTTCGGCATGAGATGATCCATAAATATGGCGTCAAAATGAGTCTTCAGACTCATCTCCAGTGCCTCCTGTCCGGAAAGAGCCGTGTAGATACTCATATCGGTATCCGCAAGCAGCCTCTTTTCAACCTCCAGATTCATCTCATTATCATCAACGATCAAAATGCTGACCTCGGGCGCCAGAAAACTGCTCTCGTAGTTGCTTCTCTTAACCGTCTGCTGATTATGGATATTCAGTTCACCCACCTTGCTGTGATCGGTCACGGTCTGCTTTATGACAAACGTAAATGTTGATCCTTCGCCGTATACACTGTTAACGGTGATGGTTCCGTCCATCAGTTCAATAAGCTGTTTTACAATGCTCAGTCCCAGTCCGGTTCCTTCTATGTGACGGTTTTTACCTTCGTCAACACGCTTGAACGCATCAAACAGGAACGGTATATCCTCTTTTTTGATCCCCATTCCGGTATCCGCGATGGAAACCGTCAGTTCAGCCGTCTTCTCATCTATATCCTTACTCTCAACACGAAGCTCTATATGTCCCTTCTGGGTATACTTCACTGCATTGTTCAGAAGATTTATGATAAGCTGCTTTATGCGTACCTCGTCACCATAGAGGACGGTC
>JAFRIL010000039.1 GCA_017432845.1 Lachnospiraceae bacterium
ATTTCGGACCCTTTATCGGTGCGATACCAAGTGCATTTTTTATCCTCATGGTGGATCCCAAGAAGTGTCTGATTTTCCTCATATTCGTTATAGTATTACAACAGTTTGACGGAAATATACTCGGTCCCAAGATACTTGGCGATTCGACCGGTCTTAACAGTTTCTGGGTAATATTTGCGATCACTGTATTTTCCGGATTGTTCGGGGTAGTGGGAATGTTCATCGGTGTACCTGCATTTGCGGTCATATACGCGGCAACAAAGACACTTATCAATACGAGACTTGAGATAAAGCATATGCCTGTCAGCACGGCATACTATATCAATTCGGATTATACACCGGAAGAAGACGGGGTAAATAATACCGGAAAATCATTCAGATTTGTACAAAAGACTTTTGATAAAGTCACAAAAGAGACTTTTGAAGAAGATTTCTACCGCGAGAAAGCTTTAACGAATAGTTCCGAAGCAGTGGATGCTCTGTTAAATAAAAAGGACGAACGCACGGAAAGCTGAACGATAACATAATGAGATTTCTGATCCAGGTTGTTAAAAAAGCATCGGTTGATGTTGATAATAAAACGATCGGTAAGATCGATAAAGGTTTTTTGATCTTTGTCGGTGTAAATGATTCCGACACAAAGGAAATCGCCGATAAAATGATAAAGAAAACCGTAGGCCTTAGGATATTTGAGGACGAGAATGGAAAAACGAACCTGTCCATAGGTGATATTACAGGTTCGATGCTCGTTATTTCGCAATTCACGCTTTATGCCGATTGCCGTAAAGGTAACAGACCTTCATTTATAAAAGCCGGTGATCCTTCACATGCAAACGAACTGTATGAATATATCATTTCCGAACTTAAGAATACTTATAACATCAATACGCAGTCAGGATCATTTGGCGCCGATATGCAGGTTAATCTTGTAAATGACGGGCCTTTTACGGTTATGCTTGATTCTGAGGATCTATTTACTGTTCGTTAAAGTTGTCTTTCGCGAACAGTTCTATTAGGGAGAATTCATATGAAGAACATCGTGATCATTGATGCTATCTCGACCGGCCATAACTTTGTTGAGGATATAATTAGGCGCGGTTATAATCCCATAGTATTCGAAACAAACGAATCTGACAGTGAAATGGCAAGCGGATTAAGAAGCGTTTATGAGTTAATGAACCATAAACCCGAAATAATCCATGAATGCGATGATTATAATGATACGCTTGAGATTGTACGAAAATACGATCCTATAGCAGTTCTGGCAGGGGCCGAGACCGGTGTGGTACTTGCAACAAGGCTTTCCGCCTCTCTCGGGCTGCCGGGTAATTCTCCGGATAACCTTGATAAGATGATCAGAAAGGATTCCATGCAGGAAGCTTTAAAACAGCATGGGATACGTTATATACACGGCTGTAACATACATTCCGTCGAAGAAGGACTGAAGTTTTGCAAAGACAATGATCTGACATGTGCTGTTATCAAGCCCATCCATAGTGCGGGCAGCCAGGGTGTATTCTTGTGCGACAACCTTGAAGAAGTGGAAAATGCCATCACTACTCTCCTTTCAATGAACGATATGTTCGACAAAAAGATCACCGAAGTCGTGATCCAGGAAAGGATATTCGGTACGGAATACATCGTTAACACGATGTCTCGAGGCGGAAAGCACAGGCTTAACACCGTGCTTCGTTACAAAAAAGAGAAAACACCGGAAGGCGGCTATATTTACGATTATTCTGAGTTCATTGACAAGCTCGAGCCGGGTCATATGGATCTTATAGAATATGCATTTTCAGTAGCGGATGCCATAGGATATCGATACGGATCTGTACACGGCGAATATATGATAGATGAGAAAGGACCTGTTCTTATCGAGGTAAACTGCAGGCCGATGGGCGGTAATATGCCGGGTGAATTTCTTGATATGATTACAGGCCAGCATGAGACCGATTCAATACTCGACTGCTATCTCGATCCCGAAAAGTTTGAGATCGACTCAAAGAAGCCTTACAGGCTGTATCGTAAAGGTTATCTTAAGATAATCATCGTACCCAAAGAGCTTGAAGTATATGATCATCCCATATGTGAGGTCGCAAAACAGCTCCGCAGCACTTTCCTGATAAGTGCCGGGGATATCTCAAATATCAAATACTATCCCAAAACAAGAGATCTGGAAACTAACGGAGGTATGATCTACCTGATTAATGATGATAATGAAGTATTAAGATCAGATATCGAACTTCTTGAAAATGCCGAGAAGAAATTCTTCCAGATTCTTCTTAGTGACGGAACGTCAAGAAGGCTGGTAGCGGATACTTCAAAAGCCGCAACGCCTGATGCCTTATCTATCATAAGACAATACGACTGCCACGGGGCCACACTGATAATAAGTGAGGATGATACTCCGGTCGAGGGATGCCAGGTAGTTACTCCTGCTACCCTCTCCGATGCATATAAAGGATTTGATAATGTTATCACCTTGTTTGGCAAGTCTCTTACGGATATGACCGAGACCCAGTGCCTCCGTCTGATGTTCGAGATCATGGATAAGGCAAAATGCGGAGGACGCATCATCATACCGAAGTGTACATACGAGTATTTGTCGTACGGCCGAAATGGCGCTGAAGAACTGATGACGATCAAAGGACTGATGCTTGAAGCACCTCTTCCTTACAAAGAGAACTGCGTGGTGGGAACAAGTGTCCGCGTTTGACAGAAACGGCCGGATCATCAGCCGTAAATTTTTCCAGTTTCTGCTTCCTACCGTGCTTTCAACGGTAGCGATATCATTAAATGAATTTGTGGACAGCATCATCGTATCCCATTTGCTTGGCCATCATGCAATGAGTATGGTCGGTATGGCCAGCCCGGTGATGCTGCTTTTTGCTGTTATATATATGCTTCTGGGCACGGGCGGATCCGTGGTATATGCCGAATATGCCGGACGGCAGCGACAGGATAAGTCTGATTCTGCCTTTTCGGTGGTATTTTACGCATCTGTTCTGACAGGAGCCTTAATATCCGTTACCGGTGTTATATTTATCGACAGATTATCACTGCTTTTGTGTCGCGAAGACAGCCTGATCGCTGAATTTACGCCTTATCTGACTGTTCTGCTCATCTCGGGATTTGTGATTATCCCCCTTCAGGTACTAATAATCTTCTTTCCCGCATTCGGCAAACCCCATCTCGGAACTATCATCAATATTACCGCCAACGGCATTAATATCCTGATGGATTATGTGTATATAAGGTTCTTTGACACAGGTCTGGCCGGTGCTTCCATGGCTACTCTTACCGGTTATATCATGGGAATACTTATAGTTATCGTGCTGATCATCAGCAAACGCATATCCCTTAACTTTGTAAGGACCGGGATCAAGGACCTGTATCTTTTGTACGAGTCCTTAAAAAAGGGCGTAGCTGTCGCCCTGAGCCAGTTTGGTTACTGCATCAAGATCCATTTCTGTAATCATCTGTCGGTATCGCTTCTTGGATTAAGAGGTATCATGATCTTCACATTATGTATGCAGTGCGTATCTATCGTCTCTATCGCAATAGGCGGTATCGTTGCGGCAATGGTCCCTATAGCATCGGCACTTCGCGGGCAGAGGGATTTTCGCGGTATCCGCATGCTCATGAACAAAGTCATGACCGCCATGGCATTGTCCTCTGTTTTGTTCTTTCTGTTGTTTGAGATATGGCCGGGCATGGTAACAGCCATATACAACGTGAAAAGTACACACATGTACGAAGTCATAGCGGGGATCAGGATATTCTCTGTTATGTTCCTGTTCAGGGGATTTGTTATAGTGTTTATGTATTATTTCCAGATAATGTCACGAAATATTTATGCCGTACTGATCAGCATGATCGACGGTTTTGCCGGAATCATCCCGCTGGCATTGATCCTTACCCGGATATACGGTATATACGGGCTGTGGATGACCTTTCCGGTTCTTGCTTTTATCATGATAATTGTAATAGTAACTGTAAACTATCTGATATCCGCGCGTTCAAAAGGGAAATACAGCGGTATACTTGTGCTCCCGAATGAGGATCCGGATGTTCCGGTTTATGATGCAACCGTACCGCTTGATAAGGAAAAGATCGAAAACATAGTATGTTCACTGCAGGGATTTTGCAACAGTCATTTAAGAAGCGAGAAGACATCTGTTATGATAGCTGTGGCATTTGAAGAAATGCTCTCCTACACCGCGGATACCAGGGGCAAAAATCACTCCACAGATGAATGCGACGTGCTGCTTAAGATATTTCCCGACGAAGTGCTCCTAGATGTTCGAAGCGTAGGAAAGCCGCATGATCCTTCAACCGCTCCCGCCGAGGATTATTCAAATGTTGATGTACTTCGAAAAGTGGCATCATCCATCGAATACAATTATGTTATGGGAATGAATCAGACCAGGATCAGGTTATTATCCGGGGTCTGATAAAAAATGATATGGTATAATAAAA
>JAFRIL010000040.1 GCA_017432845.1 Lachnospiraceae bacterium
AGTATCGTATCATCCGAAAGGCGTACTATGGGCTCTTTGATCTCATCGTCCTCATCCCATATCTCACCGACGATCTCCTCGATGATATCCTCGATCGTAACTATACCGGCCGTTCCGCCGAATCCGTCAAGTACGACCGCTATATTGAATTTGTTGGACGTCATGTTGTCAAACAGTTCATCGATCGGCATGCTCTGATGCGCAAAGAACACTTTGTCGGTCATACGGCGGATACTGGGGATGGTCTTTCGTGAAATGTATGATTTCAGGAATCTTCTGAGCTGCAGTACGCCGACAACCTTATCAACCGTGCCGTCATACACTATGAGCCTCGAATGGTTCTGTGACAGGAGCTTTTCGAGTATCTGCTCACTCGGGGTGTTGATGTCGATACCCTCAACATCTACTCTCGGTGTCATGATGGATGTTACGGTAAGGTCTCCGAACGATAGTGCCGAGGATATGAGTTCACTCTGCTCCTCGTCAAGGCTGCCCTCTTCGGTCATGTCCTCGATGATGTCATATATCTCATCCTCGGTAACAGATACTTCCTCATTTTTGTGTGTAAGCCTGAGCGTGAGCTTTCCGATGCCGGACAGCAAAAATGTCACGGGCCTCAGCACTTTCATGAGCACAACAAGAAGCCCTGCGCAAACAAGGCTTGATCTTTCACTTGTCTTCTTACCTATACTTTTGGGAAGCATCTCGCCGATAAAGAACATGGCAAGAGTCGTGATGAACGTGGATGCCGTGACCGCGGAAAGCCCCCACCTTCTCGTAACCTCAAGGGTTACGAGGGCGGCCGCCGCGATATGGGCTATATTGGTGCACACCAGAAGTGTTGTGATGGCATCCTCAAAATTGTCGAGCACATACAGGACCTTTTTGGCACCGGGCGTACCTTTGTCCGCCCTTACCTTGATCCTGTTTCTTGAAACCGATGCGATCGCTGTTTCCGTAAGCGCAAAATACGCTGATGCGATAAACAGCAGTAAAACTGCGATCGACGTTCGACTGTCCGGGTCCATGATGGGGTAATGTCACCTCACATTATCTGTGGATATTACACAAAATCACGTCCGTAGTGCTCTTTGTAATCCTTCTCGGTCAGCACCGTGGGACTGATATTGTACTGCTTTGCTATCCTCCGGGCTTCATCCAGATTTGCTGCCGGCGCGATCTTGCTGCCGTCCTGTTTTACCACCCAGATCTCTTTCTTTTCTTCGTTGTTTAAAACGAAACCACCTGCAACCTGTCCCGCCTGATCAAGATTTAACTTATCCATACTGCTACCTCGCTTTCAAAGCTGGCATCCTTTACGAAAAAGGATTGGGTTACCAAGTATCATAGAATATTACCACATACATGTGCTTCGGTCAAAACATTTTTCAGAAGATCTTTTCGAGATTTACGGCGCACACTTTATACTCCGGAATACGAGCGTATTCATCAAGTGCGGCATTGGTCAGGATATTTGCATTTCCGTCCGGAAAATGGAACGGCATCCACGTCTCTCCCTCGGAGACTTTCTTGGAAACCCTGGCCGTTGAGATAAGTGCTCCTCTTCTCGACGATACTCTGATCTTCTCTCCGTTGACTATCCCGAGCCTGGATGCATCGGATACGTTGATCTCGATGTAGGAATGATTTTCTCTCTCCACCAGTCCCGGACACCTGCCGGTCATGGCACGTGTGTTGTAATGATAGAGCATGCGCCCGGTCATCATCAGATACGGGTATTCGCTGTCGGGCTGCTCGGCGCTTTGCCTGTACTCGGCCGGATAGAACCATCCGAGACCGCGTGAGAACTTTCCTATGTGAAGTATCGGAGTTCCCGGGTGCTTTACATCCGTACACGGCCACTGAAGCGTCTCTCCGGCATCAAGCCTCCTGTGGGATATCCCCTTAAAGCTCGGGGTAAGGGATGCTATCTCATCCATTATCTCCTCGCTCGTCATCTGCGGCTGATCATATCCCATGCGGTTCATAAGGTCTATGAATATATCCGTATCAAGCCGTGCTTCCCCTTCCGGCTCAACAGCCTTCCTGACGCGCTGGACCCTTCTCTCGGTGTTTGTAAACGTTCCTTCCTTCTCGGCATAAGATGTTCCCGGGAGGATGACATCGGCATATTTCGTACTTTCCGTCATGAACAGGTCTGACATGACGAGAAAATCAAGGCTCTCAAGTGCTTTCCTGATATGATGCTGATCGGCATCCGTTACTACCGGGTCTTCCCCGAATATGAACAGACCGCGTATCTCTTTCTTAACGGCCTTGCCGAACACCTCTGTCGCAAATGCGCCGGGCCTGTTGCTAAGCTTTACGTTCCAGGCCTTCTCAAACTTTGAGATCACGGCAGGGTCCGTAACCTTCTGGTATCCCGGAAGATCTGTCGGAAGCGCACCCATGTCGCATGCACCCTGAACGTTGTTCTGCCCGCGCAGTGGATTGACTCCGCATCCGCTCTTTCCGAGCTTTCCGACAAGCATCGCCATGTTGGACATGGACATGACTCCCTCGGTTCCCGTTGAATGTTCGGTAACACCGAGACAATATATGATCGGAGCCTTTTCGGCCTTTGCATACATGAGGGCCGCCTCACGCAGAAGGTCGGGGTCGATGTGGCATATCTGTCCGACCCTTTCCGGAGTATATTCCATGACGATCTTTTTCAGTTCCTCATAGCCCTCCGTACGCTGTGCTATGAACTGCTCATCGGCAAATCCCTCATTGATTATCACGTTCATCATACCGTTTGCAAACGCGACATTCGTTCCGGGCTTTAACTTTATATGTACATCGGCTCTCTTCGACAGGGCGATATCTCTCGGATCGACAACGATGAGTCTTGTTCCGCGTTCCACTGCCTGCCTTATCTGCATACCGATAACGGGGTGCGCTTCCTCGGGATTGGACCCGACCAGCATGATGCAGTCCACATCGCTTGTGATATCGCTTATCGGGTTGGTCATCGCTCCGGACCCGAGTGTCATCGCAAGGCCTGCTACCGTTGCCGAATGGCACACTCTCGCACAGTTGTCGACGTTATTCGTTCCGAATGCGCACCGGACCATTTTCTGGAACATGTAGCAGTCCTCATTGGGCGAGCGCGAGCACGCAAAGCCCGCGAGAGCATCCGGACCGTACTGTTTCTTTATCTGGGTGAACTTATCGGCGATCAGGTCAAGCGCCTCATCCCATGTGGCCTTTCTGAACTCCCCGGTATCCCTGTTTCTGATAAGAGGATGCTTCAGTCTGTCCGGCGAATGGACGAAGTTGAACGATCCGAACCTTCCCTTGACGCATAAGAGTCCTTTGTTGGACGGCCCGTTGGCAGGCTCTGTATCGACTATCTCGCCGTCTCTTATGACAAGATAATACTGGCAGCCTGTTGCACAGTGCGGGCATGTCGTCAAAACTTTCCTGACTCGTCCGGGCTGGTAGCGGCTCCTGTTTTTGGCGGTAAGCGCCCCCGTCGGGCATACCGTGGCACAGTTGCCGCAGCTTTCGCATTCAGTCTCTTTCCAGTTCGGTCCGAACGGTGCGTCTATGAGCGTAACGGTTCCGAGCTTTCCGTTCCTGAGCGTTTTGTTGCCGCAAACCTTATGGCATGTCGAAACACATCTCTGACAATTGATGCACAGTTCGGGATAATATGCCAGAAACGGGTTTTCCTTCTTGGCAACGGCCTTGTGGGGCTTTTTCTCGTATTTGGACGTTTCGATCCCGTACTCTCTGACAAGGTCCTGAAGCTGGCACTCGCCGGCCTTTCCGCACACTATGCATCTGACATCGTGGTGCGCCAGGATAAGATGCAGCACTTCTTTTCTTGCCGAGATGACCTTGGGCGATGCGGTAAATATGCTCATGCCGTCCAAAACCTTTGTGTTGCAGCTTGTGACAAGGTTCTGTCGCCCTTCTATCTCCACGACGCACATCTTGCATGCGCCTATCTCGTTGATACCCTTCAGATAACAAAGGGTCGGTATCCTTATATCGTTTTGTGTGGCGGCTTCAAGTATCGTTTGATCGTCGGAAACGATAAGAGTCCTGCCGTCTATCGTGATCCGGCTCATCAGATACTTCCTCCTATCACACTGCCGCATCCGAAATGGTCACATCTTAAGCACTTACCGCATTCCTGCATTGCCTCTTCATGTGACATTCCCATTTCCACGGGTTCAAAATTCTTCTTGCGCTCTCTTGCGGAGATATCGACAAGATGTACTCTTCCGTAATGTTTCCTGTCATTTTCTTTGGGATCGGGTATATCGATCTCCTCAAGATACTTGTGATAATAGCCCAGGTACTCGTCGATACCGAGCGCAGCCGTCTTTCCTGCCGCTATGGCTTTTATCACGGTAGCGGGTCCCAATACGCAGTCGCCTCCGGCAAACACCTTATCGGATGTTGCCACCTTATTGCCCTTAGATGTTTCGATCGTCTTTCTGGCGGTGTTTATACCGTATTTTTCAAAAGGAGTGTACTCGATATCCTGACCTATAGCCAGAAGAACGATCTCACATCCGATCCGGCGTTCGGGCATGTCGGCATTGGTCACGCCGGGTCTGTTGTTTATATATTCGCCCGTTCTCTGCGGTTGCATCACAAAGCCCGCTACCCGTCCGTCTTCTACTATCACCGAGCGGGGAGCGTTCATCGTCAGCAGCTCCACACCCTCTTCTATGGCTCCCTGGATCTCGGAGGCAAGCGCGGTCATATCCACCTGCCTGCGCCTGTAGATAATTGTCACCTCATCCGCTTTGCACCTTATGGCAGAGCGTGCGGCATCCATCGCGACATTTCCTCCGCCGACCACAACGACTCTCTTTCCGGAGTAGTCGGGAATATCTCCTCCTCCGATCCGGCGCAGGAAATCCACCGCCGACACGACTCCTTCGGCATCGGCACCGTCTATCTTCACATTTTTGCCCTTCTGGGCACCTATCGAAATGTATACCGCATCGTAATCGTTCTCGATCTGACACATCTTGGCGGCATCAACGTCTGTTTCAAGATTGACCGTGATATTTCCCGATGAGAGGATCGCATTTATGTCCTCATCAAGCCTGTTCTTGGGAAGCCTGTAATTCGGTATGCCGTAACGAAGCATTCCCCCCAGCTTTTCCATCCGCTCGAATATATCCACATGATGACCCATGAGCGACAGGTAATAAGCTGCCGTAAGGCCGGACGGACCGCCGCCTATTACGGCAACCTTTTTTCTCGTTGCCACGTTGCAAGCCGGTATCCTTACCTGATCCGCTGCTATCCGGTCTGTCGCGTATTTTTTCAGGCCGCGGATATTGACCGGGGAATCGAGGAGCTCACGCCTGCATTTTGCCTCACAGGGATGTTCGCATATAAATGCGCACGCCGTCGGGAACGGATTGTCCTGCCTGATCAGATTGATAGCCTCGGCATAGCGTCCTTCTCCGATAAGCGCGATATATCCCGGGATATTCACGTTTGCAGGGCATGCCAGAGTGCACGGGACCTTCTGTCCCACCTCGGTCTGGCACGAATGGTCCCTGATATGGCTGATATACTCTTCGCGGAAAAGCTGCGTGCTCTCAAGCACAACGCGTGCCGCCTCATAGCCTATGGCACAGTCCGCGCTGTCCCTTATCATCTCGCCAAGAGCTATCATGTCGTGGAACGTGTCCATATCCGCACGGCCCTCTAGAATGCTCCGCATCATATCCTCGAGCTGTGCAAGACCATCCCTGCACGGTACACACTTACCGCAAGTCTGGGACAGGGAGCACTGCAGGAATGCCAGCTGGACCGCTATGGGACATACTCCCGGAGGTGTTGCCTTGACGCGCTTTACGAAACGGTCGAGGAACACCGCCGTGTCGGCATTCATTTTATTTGCCTGAATTGTCTGTCTGTTGTTCATTTATCCCGTGAAGAACTTTTCTTACACATCCTTTTGATGCATTCATCTCATTAAACAGTCCGGTGATCTTGTCCGCAAGACCTGCTGCGTACAGATCGATGCCGAATACGTCAGACCTTGACAGTACCGGCCGAAGATCCTCTGCAGTTGCGCTCTTAAATCCGCGGTACTGTTTCATGATGCCCGACAGTTCCTCAAGGAGCGGGTCGGGACTTTGTTCAAAATCATTTCCCTCGTCATCTACTCCGGTCAGGTAACGAAGATATCCTGCCAGAACGACCGGAATGTAATGAAGCTTTGTAAGGTCCTCTCCCTTATCGCGGTATGACGAAAGAGTCACACCGAAACGGATCGGTATCTTCTGCGAAGTATCACATGCGATCCTCTGCGGGGTATCCGGCATGAAAGGATTGACCAGACGTTTGTCGAGCACTTCGCCGATAAACGTTTCGGGTCTGATGATACCCGGGTCAACAACAACGGGCATGCCTTCGGTGTATCCCATATTGCGTACAAACGATGCAAGATCATCGTCCTTCATTTCTTTTGATATCGAATCGTATGACAGGAGGCATCCGAATATCGCAAGTGCCGTATGGAGCGGATTTAGGCACGTGCAGACTTTCATCTTTTCAACCTTGTCCACTGTCTCCCTGTCGGTAAAGTAAACCCCGCCCTTGTCAAACGGAGGTCGTCCGTTCGGGAACTTGTCCTCGATGACAAGATACTGTGTCTCTTCCGCATTAACAAAAGCAGCGGTGTATGTGTTCTTGTCAGTTACGATTATTCCGGTATCCTCAAAGCCGTCCGCCTCAAGCATCTTCACAACGTCCTTATCGGGTCTCGGAGTGATCTTGTCGATCATCGAAAGCGGGAATGTGACCTTGCTCTCATCACGGAGGTAATCGGCAAATCCCTTGTCAACAAGACCCTGCTCCACCCATTTATCGGCGTATGCCAGGACTGCGGCTTTTAACTTGTCACCGTTGTGAGAACAGTTGTCCATGCTTGACATCGCAACGGGATACGCACCTGCCTTATAACGCTCATTGAGAAGAAATGCCATCTTGCCCATCAGATGCTTGGGAGGAAAA
>JAFRIL010000002.1 GCA_017432845.1 Lachnospiraceae bacterium
TATGTTATAATCATGGGCAGAAATGCGATTTTGTCGCACAGTGATTTTCTTACTGGGAGAGATGATGAAGGTAACCATCGGAAACAAGATGAATAAGGATCTGAAACTTACTTCAAGACTGCTGTTCCGTCTGCTTCCGATGCAGATATTCCTGGCTCTTGTAAGCAGCATCAACTGCATAATATCGGGACTGTTTGCGACTAACTTTGTCGGAACGGATGCGATGACTGCGATCGGTCTGTACAGCCCCATCAATATGTTCGTTTTCGGCATAAGCACGATGCTCGTCGGAGGAACGACGATACTGTGCGGAAAGTATATAGGCAGGAACGAACAGGACAAGGTTCAGAATGCATTTACGGTTGGAAACATCCTGGCCATTGTATCGGGTCTTGTATTTACCGCATTGTACCTGTTTATGGGACTGTCGGATTCGACCGGATTTCTGACAAAGGATGCCATAGTAAGGGGGCTGTTCAATGAATACCTCATAGGACAGGCTGTGGGGCTTGTTCCGCTGTTTCTCGGCAACGTCCTGGCATCATTTCTGTCGATCGAGAACAGGGCCTACCTGTCGACGATCGCAAGCATCATATATATCATAGTCAATCTTATCCTCAACTATGTGTTCGTTGCACACTTTAATATGGGTGCTTTCGGGCTTGCACTTGCTTC
Organism: Lachnospiraceae bacterium; assembly: GCA_017432845.1. Taxonomy (GTDB): domain Bacteria; phylum Bacillota; class Clostridia; order Lachnospirales; family Lachnospiraceae; genus UBA2868. The sequence continues at coordinate 676 of JAFRIL010000002.1, forward strand.
TTCCATAGGACTGTGGGTGTTCTTCATGGTCCAGGCCCGGTACTTCTTCGGCAAGAGGGCCGAGCTTAAGCTGTTCTCGTCTCATCCGGCATTTGGGGAGATCGGGCAGATACTTAAGATAGGCGTTCCGGGAGCTGCAACATACGGTTATCAGACAGTAAGAGGTTTTATAGTGAATGCACTTCTTACGTTATATGTGGGAAATGTCGGTATATCCGCACTTGCCGCATCTGACAATCTGCTTCGCCTTGCATGGGCGATCCCGCAGGGAATGGTCGCGGTATCAAGGATGCTTATGAGCATAAGCATCGGCGAAGAGGACAGACAGACTCTTACCGATGTCATGCGCAATATGTTCAAAAGATTTTTACCGCTTATGGCAGCGATCGATGCCCTGATCATCATCATGGCGGTTCCGCTTACAAGACTGTATTTCAGGGATTCATCGGATCCCGTTTATATGATGACTGTATGGGGATTTCGGATATTGCCGCTGTGTATGCCACTGTCGCTGATATGCCTCCATTTTATCTGCTATGCACAGGCATCGGACAAACAGGTTCTCGTACATCTGCTGTCGGTGTTTGACGGTGTTATATGCGTTGCGGGATATACAGCTCTTCTGATCCCTTCGGTCGGAATGAACAGTGTATATATCGCAAACGTTCTTAACGGTGTGACAACCACTTTAGTCATTGTGATCTATGCTGTCATAATGAAGAAACGCATTCCAAAGAATATGGAAGAACTTATGGTTGTTCCTGATGACTTCGGGGTGTCGGATGACGAGAGGATCGATCTTACCATTGACCGGATCGAAGAGGTGGTTACCGTGTCGGAGCGTATAAAATCATTTTGCGACAGGCGCGGGCTCGATGACAGAAGAAGCTATCTGGCATCACTGTTTCTTGAGGAGATGGCAGGCAACGTCGTCGAACACGGATTCTCGAAGGACAAAAAAGCTCATACGATAGACATTCGTGTTGTCCATAAAGGCGACGAAGTGATACTGCGTATCAAGGATGACTGCAGACCGTTCGATCCTTCCGTAAGAAAAGAAATGAGAGATCCGGAAGATCCCGCGAAGAACATCGGTATACGGATGATATATAAGATGGCAAAACAGATGGAATACCAGAACATGCTCGGACTTAATGTTCTGACGGTGCACATATGATCAGGATATTTAAACACAGAATATACGGACCTGTCATCATTTCGGTCGTGTCGGCAGCATTTATCACACTGCTTATCGGAGTGCTCGATGTTGCACGGCGCCCTGACAGGTGGGTGGAGGATGCCCTGTACCAGCATCCGCACGCACTTGACGGAAAGATATTGGTAATAGGGATCGATGATAGGGCGCTTGAAGAGATAGGCCCGTACAACACATGGGACAGAAATGTTATGGCATCGGCTCTTGAACACCTGGGAGCCGATAGCGCAAACCGTCCTGCAGCTGTTGCGATCGATACCGTTTATACCGGAGAAAGCGAAAACGATGCCGACAGACGGCTTGCCGACGCAGCGGCAAATCTCGGAAATGTCATCACGGCATCATTTGCAACGCTTGGGACAGCGACCGCAACGGATGAGAACGGAAGACTGTATTTCGATCACAATGCAGTGCTGGACTATTCGCTTCCGTATGAGCAGTTGCGCAAGGTAACAACACAGGCTCATATAAATGCCATGACGGATGAGGACGGCATACTGCGTCATGCTATCCTTAAGGTGAGGCCCGGTGGAGAAGAGGTTTTTTCCATGGCATATACCGCCGCAAAGAAATATGCCGATGCAAACGGTATTGCCATTACCGAACCGCCTGTTTCATCCGGCAGTTATTACGTGTCGTTTTCATCCCTTCCCGGAGGTTACTATGACGGATACTCGATCTATGACCTGGTAACCGGCAAGCTCGATCCGGAGATCTTTGCGGGTAAGATAGTCTTTATAGGGCCTTATGCGGTAGGACTTCAGGATACGTTCTTTACTGCCATCGATCACGGACAGCAGATGTACGGGGTGGAATATCAGGCAAATGTCACACAGATGATCCTTGACGGAGCATACAAAAGGGAAGTATCCGACACTCTTCAGGCATTCATCCTGTTTATCATATGTGCGGCTTCGTTCTTCGTATTATGGAATGCGGATTTTAAGATCGCAAATATCGCAGCTGCCACTATCATCGTACTGTCACTTGCGGTCTCGTATCTGATCTTCAATATGGGATATGTCATTCATCCGCTCTGGGTCCCGATAGGGGTACTTGCTCTTTATCTGGCATCCATTGCGATCAGGTATGTACGCTCTGCGATCGAAAAGCAGCAGCTGACCCGAACGTTTGAACGTTATGTTGCGCCCGAGATCGTAAATGAGATACTGGCAGCAGGCCCTGAAAATCTCTCGCTCGGAGGCAAGCTGTGCGATATAGCTGTTTTGTTTGTTGATGTCAGGGGATTTACGACGATGTCGGAGCGCCTTGCTCCGGAAAAGGTCGTTCATATCCTGAACAGATATCTTACGATGGCAAGTGATTGTGTGGAGAAGAACAAGGGAACTGTCGACAAATTTGTCGGGGATGCCATGATGGCATTCTGGGGCGCGCCTCTTGAGTGTGATGACCCTGTATATAAAGCAGTTGTTACGGCAGCGGATATTGTTAAGGGTGCGGCCCGCGTATCAAAAGAACTTACCGAAGAGATCGGAGAAGAATTAAACGTTGGTGTCGGAGTACACTTCGGGCCTGCAGTTGTCGGAAACATGGGTGCCGAAAGGCACATGGATTATACGGCGATAGGTGATACCGTAAATACATCGGCACGACTCGAAGCAAATGCTCCGGCAGGTAAGATCTACATCAGCCGTGCAGTGGCAGATGTGCTTACGGGAAGGATAGAGTATACATCGCTCGGCAATTCGGTCCGCCTTAAGGGAAAATCGGAATTTGAAGTACTTCGTCTTGACAGAATACTCTGAAAAGGGGTGAATCATCCGTGAAAAAAACACCGGAATTATTGAAGAATAACAGATATCCGCTGTATCAGATCCTGTTTTTTATCGGAACGGTCGTGATCAACTATGTACTTCCGCGTACGGCCTCCAGTTACGGTATTCCGCTGTATCTTGATAATGTCGGAACGCTCCTTGCCTCGGTTCTGGGAGGATATCTTCCCGGCATTCTCGTCGGATATCTCAACAATATAATCAACATGCAGGGGAATCCCGGGAACGCATACTATGTCGTGCTCTCGACGATGATAGCGGCGAGCGGGGCATATCTGGGTAAAAAAGGGTACTTTGACAGGTTTACTAAAGCGCTTGTTACTATACCCGTGTTTGCCTTTATAGGCGGAGTGCTCGGATCGATACTCACATATCTTCTGTATGGATACGGAATGGGCGAAGGGATAAGCGCACCGTTTGCCAAGGCTTTGCTTGAATCCGGGAAACTGTCCGTATTCTGGGCACAGATGACATCGGATGTGGCGATCGACATTGTTGACAAGGCGATAACGGTCATATTGGTGTTTATCATCATCAGGCTTATTCCCGAAAGGTTCAAACCGGGTCTGTGGCTTACGGGATGGCGGCAGGCGCCTCTTTCGCCGGATGCGCTCAAGGTGGTAAAAAAGAGCGTGACAAGATCGTCCTCGCTTCGCGGCAAGATCATAACGATCATATCGGTGATCATGGTCTGCGTAGCCGTTGTCACCACGGTCATCAGCTATATTCTGTACAGGCAGTTTGCCATAAAGCAGTATACATACAGCGCTACATGTGCGGCAAAGCTTGCTGCGGATCTTATCGATCCCGAAATGGCGGATGAGTATATCAGATCCGGGGAGTCGGCACCCGGTTATGCGACTGTTGTTCACGGACTTGAAGATATCAGGTTCGGTAATCCCGATATCGAGTATGTGTATGTGTACCGGTTTACGCAAAACGGTGTCGTTGTTCTGTTCGATCTTGATACTCCCGAAGTTGCTGCCCAGAAGCCCGGAGATGTCATTCCCATGGAGAAATACCTGATGCCTTATAAGAGAGAGCTTCTGGCGGGTGAACCCATCAAGCCTCTTATCGATGATACGATATACGGGCGTCTTCTGACTGTATTTGAGCCGGTGTATAACGATGCCGGAAAATGTGTCTGCTATGCAGCCACCGATATCAAGATCGAAGATATCAGGGTCACGACACTTAACTACATGACTAAAGTATTCTCGCTGTTTATAGGATTCTACATATTCGTCCTGGCACTGTGTATCTGGCTGGTAGATTACCATCTAATCTTCCCGATCGCGGCCATGACCGTATCAGCCAGGAGATTTGCATACGACAGTGAGGAAGCAAGAGAGATAAGTGTAGAACGTCTTCAGGGACTTGATATCTCCACCGGTGATGAGATTGAAAACCTTTACGAGTCACTCAGCAAAACGATCGCCGAGACAGTCGGTTATCTTGAGGATGTCGAAGCAAAGGGCGAAGAGATCAACCGTATGCAGAACGGCCTGATCTATGTTCTTGCCGATATGGTCGAGAGCCGTGACAAGAATACCGGAGACCACGTCAGAAAGACCGCCGCATATGTAAAGCTCATCATGGAGAAGATGAAGGAAGCCGGATTGTATAAGGATCAGCTTACCGACAAGTTCATGAAGGATGTGACCAATGCCGCCCCCTTACATGATGTCGGAAAGATCATGGTGTCTGATACTATACTTAACAAGCCCGGCAAGCTTACTGATGAAGAATTTGAGATAATGAAGAGCCATACTACCGCGGGAAGCCAGGTTATCGCTTCTGCCATGTCGCTTGTTGCAGACAGCGGTTACCTTGAAGAGGCCAAGAATGTGGCAAACTTCCATCACGAAAGATGGGACGGAAAAGGGTATCCGGCCGGACTGGCCGGGGAGGATATCCCGCTTTCGGCACGCGTGATGGCCGTTGCAGATGTGTTCGACGCACTTGTTTCAAGACGCAGCTACAAGGATCCGTTCCCGTTTGAAAAAGCGATGGAGATCATAAAAGAAGGGGCCGGAACACAGTTCGACCCCGAAATAGCACGTATATTCATCGAATCCGAAGAAGATGTCAGAAAGGTGACACAGGCTCACGAAGAGATGCTTGGCAAAGAACTCAGGGAACCTGGGTCTCCCATGTAAGACCTTTTTCGGATGTGAACTTTCTGCTCTCGTTCATCTCCATCGGTTTTCCGAAGTAGTAGCCCTGAGCACGTTCGCATCCGGTCTCTTTAAGGAAGTTGTAGTGATTTTCACTCTCAACTCCCTCGCATAAAGGCTCGAGTCCCATTCCGCGGGCTCCCTTTATGATATATGACATGAGCTGTCCGGTCTTGGGATTGTGATCGTAGCTTCTAAGGAATATCAGGTCGAGCTTTAACACGTCGAAAGAGTACTCTGCCAGCGTATTAAGCGATGAGTATCCGCTTCCGAAATCATCCAGCCATACGTGATAACCGAGCTTTCTCATCCTGTCGCACTCGGACTTGATATAACCGACGTTGTCGTTTAGGGCGCTTTCGGTTATCTCGAGATCGAGCAGGTTCCTCGGCATATCAAATTCCTTACGCGTATCCTCCACGATACCGAAGATGTCACACAGCTCAAAATCAAGACGCGATATGTTTATCGAAACTGGCACGATACACTCGTCTGCTTCGAGAAGACGCTTATATTCTTCGCATACCTTGCGGATAACGTATTTGTCCACGATATGTATGAGATGGAACTGTTCCAGCGTTTCAATAAAATCACCGGGTGAGAGCATTCCCATATGCGGATCGACCCAGCGGACAAGTGCCTCATAACCGCATATCTTACCGGTACTGACACGGATCACCGGCTGATAGAATACTTTGATGTATTCCTTTTCTATGGCTTCCTCAACATGATCCACAACATACTGCTGCTTGCGCAGCCTGTCGCGGAGCATCTCGTCATATATGCAGTATCCCACGTCATGCCTGCTCTTGATGCTGTTGCATGCAAGCCTGGCGTGATCGCAGGCAAGTCCGACCTCGGCACGTCTGTCATCGAGATAGTATATCCCGGCCTTGACCCGCACTTTTTTGTTGGGATCTTTGGACATCAGCATCTGACGCTGCACTTCCTCGACCTTGGGTATAACATCATTTCGTTGTCCTATGACGCATATCATAAAATGATCGTCAGAGAACCTGGCGATGGTCGAGTCGGCAAATGCATCGCGCAGTATTTTTGCAAACTCACACAGCAGTTCGTCTCCGAGCTTGAAGCCGTGACGTTCGTTGTACAGTTTGAAGTTGGGTATGTCGAAGTGTACGAAGGAGATCTCCTGTCTCCAGCTCTGCGGGGATGAAAGTATTGCCTGTATCTTCTGGAAGAAGAATGACATGTTGAACAGTCCCGTAAGCTCATCCGTTTCATGATTGCCCGACAGTATCTCGGCTTCGGCGAAGGAATTACGGTTTTTATTGATAAATTCATTCTGATCGACATCGACTATGAAAACATAGAAAAAACTGCGTCCGCCTTCCCGATGAAGCAGGTGACCGAAGTCCTCGACATAGCGGACCTCGCCCTGTCTGGTCTTGATACGGTATCTTACATAGTCGTGACGTTTTTCGCCGAAAAGAGTCTGGGCCTGTATCTGGTTCTGTATCTTGTACAGATCTCCGGGATGGACCATTCCCTGGAATGACCCGTTTGTAAGATCCAGGAATTCTTCGAATGTTTCGCATCCGTAGAGCTTAATAACGTTAGGCTCGGCGAAGACGATCCTCTCGTTTCCCTCGGCTTCATAGATAAAAAAACCTCCGGGCAGTCCCATCGGTATCCGTCCTGCCACTTTGGTATCGAACATGTTGTCATTGTCTTTGTCGAACATGGCATATCCTCCTGTCACTTTGTCTACAGTTTTACCATAAATCCGGCGCACGTTCAACGTTATTTATCCGTTACAGACGATGGTAAAAGATGTATAATAAATACTGATTTTGTATGGGGAGAATGAGATGTACCGAATCGTTATTATAATCCAGATCGTCAGCATCGCCGTTACA
>JAFRIL010000041.1 GCA_017432845.1 Lachnospiraceae bacterium
ATCATCCGTCGGTGTCGTCGGATTGTATTATTCGATGGTCAATATAATAAACGCCTCCGGATCGGTCCTTCTCGGCGGCTCCGCAGTCCTGTGCGGCCGTTTTATGGGAAGAGGGGACATGGAAAAGACCGAGGGTGTGTTCTCACTCGACATTTTCCTGACATTTATTATCGGCTCGTTCCTTACACTTATAAGCTTTATAATGCCCGGACATCTGGCAGTTATGCTTGGTGCCGATGCGGCATTTGCGGATGACCTTAAAACATACATAATAGGATATGCCATCGGAATCCTTCCGATGCTTCTGTCCCAACAGATAGCATCATTTTTGCAGCTGGAGAGACAGAACAGGCTCGGATATATCGGTATTGCCGGCATGACGGTTGTAAACATTGTGCTCGACATAGTGCTTGTCGGTATACTCCGGATGGGAATACTCGGCCTGGCTCTTGCCACATCATTTTCAAATATCATTTATTTTCTGATCATAGCTCCTTATTATTTATCATCCAAGGCACAACTTCATTTCGGTATCAAAAAGATCCCCTGGGATCTGGCCTGCCATCTTTTAAAGACCGGATTTCCCGGGGCTATGCTTGTATTCTGCCTTGCCGGACGCGGCATGGTCATCAACCGGATACTTCTTAAGTATTCGGGCGGTGACGGGCTGGCTGCCATTTCCGCCCAGGGAATGGTGAACGGACTTCTTATCGCATTCTGTCTCGGGAACGGATCGGTTGTCCGTATGCTTTCAAGTGTTTTCGCAGGAGAAGAAGACAGGGATTCGATAAGGCAGCTCTTTCATCTGCTTGCGACAAAGGCTCTGGCGCTTAGCGCACTTGTGGGAGCGGTGGTGTTTGCACTTTCATCTGTCCTTACGGGAATATTCTTTGCGGATCCTTCGTCGAATGTTTACATTCTGACTCATCAGCTGTTTATGATATACGCCCTGTGTATCCCGCTTATATTCATATGTCAGGTGGGAACCAATTACCTTCAGGCTATGGGACATTCATTGTTTGTAAACATAGTCTCCGTATTTGACGGCTTCTTTTCAATGGTGATCCCGTCGCTTATCCTTGCGCCTGTTTACGGTGCGTTCGGAGTATGGATATCCAGTCCGATCGGAATAATACTGACTATCCTGACAGTGCCCTTATACCGCATCATATGGCTTCGTCATCTTCCCAAAAGTCAGGATGATCTTATGTTCTTGCCGGAATCTTTCGGTATCGCTCCGGAGAATTCGATGTTTTTCCAGATACATGATAACAACGAACTGTCTCATGCCGCATATGTTGTTCAGCTGTTTTGCCTTGAGCATGGCATGGAAAAGAAGAGCGCTTTTTATTCGGCGCTCTGCCTTGAAGAGATCGGGGGCAATGTCATAAAACACGGTTTTTCCTCCGGGAGGCAGCCGCATTACCTGAACGCGCTTGTCATCAGCCGTGACAACAACGTGATACTTCGTATAAAGGACGACTGTGTGCCGTTTGATCCCAGGGAGATGGCGCAGATGGTAAGAAATGAAGAAGATGTTACATCTGGTATCGGTATACGTATGGTGTTTAAGATAGCCGATGATGTCACTTATCAGAACCTCCTGGGACTCAACGTCCTTACGATCACGATCCATGATCATGATCTTACAAGGGTTTTAGAGACGGATTATCTGCTTGAAAAGACGCTCATAAGGCTTGATCCCGGTCTTCATAAGAGATTCAGGGATACGGTTTTTATAACCCAGAGGATCCTATCAAGATTTAAGCTGCTGTTTCCCGAATACACTGACCACTCGGCACTTCACAGTATGACGGTCATTGATTCATGTAATCGTCTTATCGGGTCGGATAATATCAAAAGACTTAATACCGATGAGATATATATCCTCCTGATGGCCGCATACCTTCATGATGCCGGTATGGGGATCAGTGACAATGATTACGAACAGTTCAAGGACCTTCTTGATGAAAAGGGTTATTTTACCGAACATCCTGATGCATCAAAGGCTGATTTTGTAAGAGATAAGCATAATGAATTCTCTGCTCTTTTCATAGAAAAGTATGCAGATATGCTTGAGATCCCTTCAAAACTTCATGCGATAGCGATCGCCCAGGTTGCAAAGGGACACCGCAAGACGGATCTGTATGATATCAAAGAGTATCCTTGCGAATTCATGCTTCCCGACGAGCATACAGCAAATCTTCCGTATCTGGCTGCCCTTATCAGGATCGCGGATGAGATAGATGTTGTCGCATCACGTAACCCGCTGGTATTGTATGATCTGACAAGTTCTGCCGATGAGGCTCAGATGCTCGAGAACAAGAAACTGGCGGCGGTCAGGGAAATGAAGATGACCGAGGATTCCTTCATACTGACTGTAGAGACAGATGAAGAAGAGACACTTCAGGCAGTAAAAAAGATGACTGAGAAAATGCAGAAGACTCTCGATATTTGCAGAGATGTCATTTCGAAGAGAACGTGTTATACTCTTTTGCAGAAAACGGTTATCATAAAAGATGAGAGAGTATAAGATTATAAGGTTAATATGTTGTCTTACTGTAGCGGCCATTGTTCTGATGACCGCTTCTTCTCGTTATGTGATGGCGGATGAATATGAGGAAAAGATCGCCAGCATGGAGGATGAGGAGAACCAGACAAAGGATATGATCTCAAATCTTGAGAAGCAGACGAAGGCGACAAAAGATTCGATCGCGCTATTGCAGGAGCAGAAAAAGGCGACCGAGGGAAACGTAAGTCTTCTCAAGGGGCAGAGCGATGCCTTAAAGAGCGAGATAGAAGGCTACAACGGAAAACTTGACGAACTCGATACACAGATCGAAGAAGCGGAAAATAAGATGCAGCAGGTTTCCGCTCAGATCGTAAGCCTGAATGACGAGCTTTCCGAGATAAGGCGTCAGAAAGAGGAAAAAGAGGATCTTCTTAAAAAGCGAATCAAGAAAGTGTATGAAAAGGGAGGAAGCCGCGGGATGCTCCAGAACATCCTGGATGCATCATCACTTAAGGGAATACTTACAAGATACGAATACCTTAACGCAATGGTAAGGTATGACAGACTAAAGATCGCCGAGTGCCGCAAGCTTGAGGAAGAACTACAGGCCAAGGTTGCCGAGGTTGAGGAAAAAGAATCCGAACTTAATGCATATCAGGATGATCTTGATGATAAGTATAACGAGCTTGAAAACCTGACAGATGAGGTACAGGGAAAACTTGATTCGACCAACAGCAGCATCAACGCAGAAACCGGCAAGCTCAAGGATTTTGACACACAACTGGCATCGCTTGATAAGACGATGAAGTCTCTCGAGTCGCAGACTGCGGCAGCACAGGCACAGTTGGCCAAGCAGGTGGCGCAGCGACTTGCAATGAAGAAAGAGGATACTTCCGGTTCATACTCTGCAAGCGGATCCGAGCTTGAATGGCTGGCAGCGACCATACAGGCCGAGGCGGGCGGAGAATCGTATACCGGAAAGCTCGGTGTCGGATCCGTCATCATGAACAGGGTCAAGAGTTCGGCTTTTCCGAACGATATCAAGTCTGTAATCACACAGAATATGCAGTTTGCGTCCTACAGGTCCGGAAAGGTTGAACTCATAATCGCAAACGGACCCAACAGCTCGTGCATCAATGCGGCCCAGGAGGTCTTAAACGGTGCGCGTATAGGAGACTATCTGTTCTTCATGACGAAGTATTATGCCGATTACTACGGCATCAGTGACTAAACGATGATCGGAAATCACGCGTTCTTTTATAAATGGACTACCAAGCCCAAAGCAGTCGTGGAAGAGTCTTCGGAAAGCTCAGGCGACGAGGCTGATAACGCCGAGCCTGCAACAGAGGATTTGCCGGAAGAGGAAGATCACGGTGACGACGATGAGGGTGATGATGATGACGAAGAGTAGATAAGGAGAGAACAAATGGGAATTAATGATTTTATTCCATCGGATGATGAAAACCTTAACAAACTCCTGCTGTTTACCGCAGAGATAGATAAGATGACGGCGGTGCTTCGAAGGACGGTTCTTCTTGATAAGAGCCGCAGGGAAAACGATGCCGAGCATTCATGGCATATTGCGGTCATGGCTATGATCTTTAAGGACTATTTTACCGGTACGCCCGACCTTGGCCGCGCTGTGATGATGTGTGTCGTTCACGATCTTGTTGAGATATACGCCGGTGATACATTCGCTTTTGATAAAAGGGGAAACCTTGACAAGGCCGAAAGGGAAAAAGAGGCTGCCGATAAGCTTTTTTCGCAGCTTCCCGAAGAGCAGGGCAGGATGATCCGCGCCCTATGGGAGGAGTTTGATGCGATGGAGACGGATGATGCCAAGTATGCCGCATGTATGGACCGCATCCAGCCACTCCTTCACAATACTCTTACCGACGGTCACACCTGGGTGCTCGGGAAGGCTACAAGAGAGGATATCGAAAAAAGAGAAGAGGTAGTCAGGCGGAATATGCCGAAAGTCTACGAGTGGATCGGGCAAAACATAGAAAACGGTATCAAAAAGGGCTGGATAAAAAACTGTTGACACGAAATATGCCATTGTGATATAAGAATACCAAACCGTTGAGAAAGAGTAGTAGGTACTGTCACTTCTTTCAAGAGAGTCGCAGGCGGTGGGATTGCGATAAAGAATACAGGTCCGAATGGACTTTCGAGGGCGAACAGAAAGCTTATGGCGAGTATGGGAGACGGAGCAGACACTTCGTTAACAAAGTCAGCATATGTTGGTATGCGTTGAGTGGATGCGACAGCATCAAGCCGGGTGGCACCGCAGGATAATGTATCCTGTCCCAGCATTTAATGATGTGGGACAGGTTTTTTTATTTCTGCAAATTATGGTCTCACGATCAATCAACGCAAAGTTTATGAAAAGGAGACAGGAAAATGAAGAAAATGATCAGAAGAATGGCAGCAGTGTTTATGACGGCCACATTAATGCTCGGCCTTGCAGGATGCTCGGGCATCACACCGGAACAGGCGGCGGAGTTCACCAATTCACTTGATGAAAAGGCAGTCGAAGAAGCAGTGGATTCCGTAAAAGAGACTGTGGAGGAAGCGGCAAATGAGTCGATCCAGACATTTAAGGTCGGGATCTGTAATTATGTTGATGATGCATCCCTCAACCAGATCGTTGACAACATACAGTCGCAGCTTGAGACTCTCGGAGCCGAAAACAACGTTAAGTTTGAGATAGAGTATGATAACTGTAATGCTGATCCCAACGTACTCAATCAGATAGTTGCAAACTTCATCGCGGATGATGTGGATCTGATGATAGGGGTTGCAACACCCGTTGCAATGACGATGCAGTCGCTTACTGAAGGTAAGGATATCCCGGTTGTATTTGCTGCAGTATCGGATCCCGAAGGTGCAGGCCTTGTCGCATCAAATGACTCACCGGGCGGAAATATAACGGGAACAAGCGATTATCTTGATACAAAAGCGATTATGAACCTTATTTTTGCCAATAATCCCGATGCAAAGAAGATCGGTCTTCTGTATGACATAGGTCAGGATTCAAGTACCGCACCCATCGAGGCAGCCAAGAAATATCTTGATGAAAAGGGTGTTGAATATGTGGAACATACGGGAACGACTGTTGATGAGATCGCACTTGCCGCTCAGGCAATGGTAGCGGACGGCGTAGATGCGATATTCACACCTACCGACAACACAGTCATGACTGCCGAACTGTCCATTTATGAGACACTTGCCCAGGCGGGGATCCCTCACTACACAGGTGCTGATTCCTTTGCACTTAACGGTGCTTTCCTCGGATACGGTGTTGACTATGCAAACCTCGGAGTTGAGACGGCAAACATGGTCAAAGGAATACTCGTTGACGGAAACGATCCCGCAAGTACACCGGTAATGACGTTTGATAACGGAACCGCAACGATCAACACTGATATATGCAAGACGCTCGGTCTTGATTATGATGAACTTAACAAGGTGTTCGCACCTTACTGCCTGAGAATTCAGGAGATTACAACAGCGGAGAGTTTTGATCAATGATACCTTTATTACAGACTGCATTAGAACTCGGTTTGATCAGTTCGCTGACCGTACTGGCATTGTTTCTGAGCTATTCAATGCTCAACGTCTGTGACCTTTCAACGGACGGATGCTTTACGCTCGGAGCCACGGTAGGAGCGGTAGTTGCGATATCGGGTCATCCGTATCTGTCGATAGCAGCAGCCATGGCGGCCGGAGTATTGTCCGGATTTGTAACGGCTTTTTTGCAGACAAAGATGGGAGTTGACAGTCTGCTGGCCGGTATACTCATGAACACGGCACTTTATTCGGTAAACATAGGTATCATGGGCGGAAGTTCTCTTCTTAATATGAATAAGACCACGACCGTGTTTTCAAAACTGCATTCGTTTTTTGAGAATACGCCTGTTTCGGAATCAAACAAGCTTATTGTTGCCACAACCGCAGTTATTGCGGTTGCGGCTTTTCTGTACCTGTTTTTAAAAACAAGGATCGGACTGGCTATAAGGGCTACAGGCAATAATCCGGAAATGGTGCGTTCCTCATCCATCAATCCTGTTATGACGACGATCGTAGGACTGTGTGTGTCAGGTTCCTTTACTGCACTTTCCGGTTGCCTTCTGGCACAGTCACAGAAATCGGTTAACATCGATATAGGATCAGGCATGGTAACTATCGCACTCGCCTCGCTTCTGATCGGCTCTACTTTTATCAGGAGCAGGAGAATGGGACTGCGTATAGCAGGAACGGTTCTGGGTGCTTTTGTGTTCAGGCTCGTGTACACGATCGCACTGAGGTTCAACATGCCCGCATATATGCTCAAGCTTGTCTCGTCCGTCATCGTGATACTTGCGATATCAGGACCGTATCTTAAGAGCAGATATCCCGAACTGGCCCGCAGACTGGAGAAGAAAAAATGCTGAAAATAGACGGTATATCCAAAACATTCAATCCCGGGACGGTAAATGAAAAGAAAGCCCTTTCCGATCTGTCACTTACTGTAAATGACGGCGATCTTATATCGATAATCGGTGCGAACGGAGCCGGCAAATCAACGCTGTTTAATGCCATTGCCGGAACATTTCTTACCGATGAAGGCTCTATAGTCCTTGATGGTGAGGATATCACACTTACACCTGCACATATCCGTGCCAGGACTATAGGAAGACTGTTTCAGGATCCTTTAAAGGGTACCGCCCCCGACATGAGTATAGAGGAAAATCTTGCTCTTGCAGCAGGAAGCGGAGGATGGCTGTCACGCATTTCCAGAAAGGAAAAGAAGCTGCTTAGGGAAAAAGTAGCCATGCTTTCGATGGGACTTGAAGACAGGATGGACAGTCCGGTCGGACTTCTTTCGGGTGGCCAGCGCCAGGCACTGACACTTATGATGGCAACTATCAATCCGCCCAAGTTACTTCTCCTTGATGAGCATACAGCGGCACTCGACCCCGAAACAAGCGAGAAGGTGATGGCACTTACCGAGAAGATAGCAAGTGAAAATCATCTGACATGCCTTGTTATCACACATAACATGCAGTCGGCACTGTCAACGGGAAACAGAACGCTCATGATGGATAACGGAAATATCATATTTGATATAGAAGGAGAAGAACGGTGCAATCTTACCGTTGACGATCTTTTGAGGATGTTCAAGTCAAGGAGCGGACATGATCTTGATAATGACAGGATGCTACTTTCCGGAAGGTGACAATTTGATGTATCATTTTTAACCCCTTATGTGATAAAATGTTATTGTTGTTTTGATTATGCACTCGCTGTTCCGGCAGGATATAATCTTGCGGCAAAGATGGACCAGAGCGGAAAAGTCAGTTTCGTTAAGCTTGCAGCCGTAAAGGACGGAAAGATACTCACCAGCATGGTAAACTGATCGTATGAAAACAGTATATGTCATTATTGATATCCTGGCATTGCTGACACTCTTATTATTAGTCGGCAGGACAGACAGGATAAAAAAGAATTACGGTGCGTGGCTGAAGCATACGTTTATCGCAGGCATTGCAGCCATAACCGCAAATATTATGATAGCGCTCTCCGCAAACGAATTGTTTGCGGAGAGTTCATACTGTCTGTATTTTATTTCGATCGACTGGATCATATATTTTCTCACGGGCTTTTGTCTGCTTTATACCGAACATGAAAAGTTCATGAGAAAGTGGATGTATCCTGTTGCGACTATAATGCTGATCGACTCCGTATCATTGTTTTTAAATCTTTTCTTCGGACATCAATTCGCGGTCTCAAAGAGCAGTTTTTCGTTCGGCGATTTTTACCTGACTACATTTAATTCGCATTATTACATTCATCTTATTATCGACTATGCGCTCGTTGTTCTTACGCTCGTTTTCATGATATACCGTATCGTAAGATCATACAGTATTTACAGGACGAAATACGTCATCATATTGTCGTTTATCGTTGTTGTCATTGTACTTAACATCCTGTATATGGCACTCGGACTTGTGCTTGATGCGTCGGTTATATTATATGCGGTAACCGGTATACTTATCTATTTCGGGATCACCAAATTTGTGCCCAGGAGCCTTAAGGTAGTGGCCATCGAGAGGGCGATAGACGATATGAGCGAGGGTATCATGCTGTTCGAGCTTGATGGTAACTGTATCCATGCAAATGAATTTATGCGTTCGCGTTTTGACATAGATCCGGAAAACTATGATCTTACAATGGAGCCGGTAAGCACCTTCATAAGACAACTGGAACAGTTCGGGATCAGTTTCGGACACATTTCATATAACCGTCCTGCAAGAAATGACGGTGCAAGGGATAAGGAGTACTACAATATACGCTACAACCAGCTGTCGGATAAAAAGGGACGTCCGATCGGTTCGTATTTTCTTGTAGAAGATACAACGGAAAACGAATATCTTCTTCAGGAATTAAAAGAAGCAAGAACAACTGCCGAACTTGCGAACCATGCAAAAAGTGATTTTCTTGCAAGCATGTCTCATGAGATACGTACCCCTCTTAATTCCGTTCTCGGAATGAATGAGATGATACTTCGTACTTCGGATGATCCGCAGATCAACGAGTATGCGAATAATATCATGTCATCGGGTGATGCACTGTTGTCGCTTATCAATGACATACTCGATTTTTCCAAGATCGAAGCTCATAAGATGGAGATCATCTCCAGTGATTACCGTATTCATGATATATTGCGTGACTGTTACGGATTCTTCATCAGGCTTGCGGAGGAGAAGGACCTGTTCATCAGGATAAACTGCGATGAAAACATTCCGACATCTCTTACGGGAGATGGACGACACATCAAACAGATCCTTTCCAACATCATTTCAAATGCGATCAAATACACTATGGAAGGCGGAGTAACCGTTGATGTTTGCTGCAAAGAGCAAAGGGCATATACGACTTCACTGGTTTTTAGCGTATCTGATACAGGAATGGGTATCGAGGAAAAAGATATTGCGAGTCTGTTTGATGCCTTCAAGCGTGTTGATGAACAGAAGAACGCGACCATCCAGGGTACGGGACTGGGACTTGCCATAACAAAAGATCTTGTCGGACTTATGAACGGATCCATAGAGGTTTCAAGTACACCCGGGAAGGGAAGCACATTTACTGTGACAATCCCCCAGCTGATAGCGGATGCTACACCTGCGGGAGAGTTTGTAACGCAAACAGAGATAAGATCTTCCGAGTACAGGGAAAGCTTCCATGCCGAAGGAGCAAAGATACTTGTTGTCGATGATGTAAAGCTTAACCTTGATCTTGTTGCGGCACTTCTTAAGAAGACCGGGATCGGGATAGACACTGCATCCGGAGGGCTTGAAGCCATAGATCTGTGCCGGAACAATAAATACGATACGATCCTTCTTGATCACAGAATGCCGGAGCCTGACGGTGTTGCGACATTTAAGGTTATATCCAAGGAAGGTGTTAATACCGATACCCCTGTAATAATGCTTACCGCAAATGCGCTTGCCGGAGCCGAAAAGGAGTATCTTGATATGGGATTTACGGATTATCTGTCCAAACCGGTCAAGGGAGCAGAACTTGAAAAAATACTGCTCAAACATCTTCCGTCCGAAAAAATATCTCTTATCCGTGATGAATAAAAAAATCTTGTGGAATATCACGTCATAAATTAGAATTATATCTGTACACTTTTACTATCAAAAGGAGACCCCAATGGACAGAGCAAAAGTATACTTTACCGACTTTCGTACAGTACTCGGCGTGAGTCTAACCGCAAAGCTTCAGAAACTGATCAGGATGGCCGGGATGCCGTCCATCGACATGAACAACAAGTTCGTTGCTATCAAGATGCATTTTGGTGAACTGGGTAATCTGGCCTATCTCAGGCCCAACTATGCCAAGGCTGTTGCTGATGTGGTCAAGGAAGGAGGCGGACTGCCTTTTCTTACCGACTGCAATACCCTCTATCCCGGAAGCCGTAAGCATGCGCTTGAACACCTGGATTGCGCGAACATAAACGGTTTTAATACTGTAACTACGGGATGCCAGATAATAATCGCCGACGGTCTTCGAGGTACGGATGATATCACTGTTCCCGTGCCGAACGGGGTATACTGTAAGGAGGCATATATCGGAAGGGCAGTGATGGATGCCGATATCCTGATCAGCCTTAATCATTTCAAGGGTCATGAACAGGCCGGATTCGGGGGTGCGATCAAGAATATCGGAATGGGATGTGGCAGCCGTGCAGGCAAGATGCAGCAGCATAACAGCGGACATCCTCATGTCATTTCCGAGCTTTGCAGGGGATGTAAGAGATGTGCCAGAGAATGCGGGTCCGATGCTATCGTGTATAAGGACGGCAAAGCATTTATCGATCCCGAACTGTGCAAGGGATGTGGGCGCTGCATAGGCGCGTGTGCATTTGATGCGATCGAAAATGACAACTGGGATGCGGCCGATATGCTAGGACGCCGTATGGCAGAGTATACAGCTGCCGTACTGTACAATAGACCGCATTTTCATATCAGTCTTATAACAGATGTGTCTCCGAACTGTGACTGTCACGGAGAAAATGACGCACCGATCCTTCCGGATATCGGAATGCTTGCAAGCTTTGATCCGGTCGCTCTTGATCAGGCATGTGTCGATCTGTGCCAGAAGGCGGAGCCTATAAGGAATTCGCAGCTCGGTGATAACATGGCGAGCGAGCATTTCCATGATCATGGGGATGTTTGGCACAACAGCAACCCCAACATCTCCTGGGAGGAGACACTTGAACACTCTCAGCAGATAGGTGTTGGAACAAGAGATTATGAACTTATAACGATGAAGTAGAAGGAGGGTAATATGGCTGAACTTGTGATCACGAAGGATAATTTCGAGCAGGAAGTGTTGAAGGCGCAAAAGCCGGTTGTTGTTGACTTTTGGGCACCCTGGTGCGGACCGTGCCGTATGATGGGACCCGTTATCGAGAAGTTTGCAGAAGAATTTGAGGACAAGTATGTGGTAGGAAAGGTAAACATCGATGACGAGGAAGAGCTTGCCGAGAGATTCGGTATCATGAGCATTCCGACCATCAAGGTGTTTAAGGGCGGACAGGAAGCAGCATCGGCGCTTGGTGCCATGTCCCGCGAAAAACTCCTTGAACTTGTCGGAGAATGATACCATAACAGTAATATAATCTGGATTGTTACAGGCTCAAATGGTATAATTAATGCTGAAATCTACAAATGCAGGAGGATCGTCATGGCTTGTTTTCTTGTACCGGCTTCTGAAGCCGTAGTTACCACTGTAGTGGAACATGTAGTAAGATCAAAAGAAAAAAACGTAACGGACGCATCAAACGATGTTCCCAAGGTCCGGTTTTCCGAGAAGCTCGGATGGCTTAACAAAATGCTCTGGGGAGGCAGCTCATTGCTTGCTTTTGAGCACGTCTGGCACGGAGAGGTCATACCTGTATTTCCGTTCCTTACTGCAGTCAGAAACGGCGAGACTGCCGATATGCTTGCGGAGATGGGTACGGCCGGAGTAGGAATGGCTGTTCTGGTAACTCTTATATGGGGCGGAATGGTTGTTGCATCCTCTGTGATCACAAAACGCCGTGATACATCAAGTGCGGCTGAAGGGAGGAGCGAATGACACTTTTAGTTACTGTTTTTGCAGCAGTGATTGTTACCATCATTTGGTACAGGAATGCTCCGGAGAACCCTATGAAGCTTGGGACGCTGTGTCTTATGTATTGGGGCGCTTCGCTGATGTGGCTTGTTGATGCCATAGTCGGATACAGCGAGGATGGAGCAGAGTTCTTTGTACCGAGCGGCGCGGATATGTTAAATGATCTTTATCTGGGGTTATCTGTTGTTGCACTCGGACTTGTGATCTGGCTGGTGATACTTCTCGTAAAAGACCCAAGAGGAGTTGTAAAGTCTGCTTTAACAAAAAATATGAACTGACTGTTTGGCGGTTTTGTTGATCAGAACCGCCTTTGTTTTATCATATGATTTTTACTGACGGTTATGAACAGTGATATACGCGCGTTACTTGAAGGCGTAAGAGACAAGAGCATATCGGTTGATGAAGCGGTCCTGAAACTGAAAGAACATCCTTTTGAAGATATTGACTTTGCAAAAGTGGATCTTCACCGGAAGATACGGCAGGGCACGGCAGAAGTGATCTACGGTGCCGGCAAGACTCCGAAGCAGATACTCGGTATCATGGATGCGATGATAATGAACGGACAGGACAGGATACTTGTTACCAGGCTGTCCGCTGAAGCTGCTGATGAGATCAAGGATCACATCGATATCATATATCATGACAAGGCAGGGATCGCCACATACGGTGGTAACCATGCAGCCGACGGTACAGGCAGGATAGTGATCGCAACAGGCGGTACAAGTGATATCCCGGTCGCGGAAGAAGCTGCGGTAACCGCCGAATTTCTTGGCAATGAAGTTACAAGACTGTATGACGTGGGTGTTGCCGGCCTTCATAGACTGCTGTCATATCTTGATGATATAATGTCGGCAACGGTCATTATAGCGATAGCGGGCATGGAGGGCGCACTCGCCAGCGTGATAGGCGGGCTGTCGGACTGCCCGGTCATCGCCGTGCCGACCAGCGTGGGTTACGGTTCTTCGTTTGAAGGACTGTCCGCTCTGCTGTCGATGCTCAATTCATGCGCAAGCGGTGTTACGGTCGTTAACATTGATAACGGTTTCGGCGCAGCATATGTGGCCGATATGATCAATCACGGGAGACAGTCATGAAGACCATATATCTTGATCTTGGAATGGGTGCCGCAGGAGATATGCTAAGCGCAGCTTTGTATGAGCTCCTTTGCGATGAGGATAAAAAGAGATTCATCGACACAATGAATTCCTGCGGACTTGGCGGTGTTACGGTAAGTGCAGACCCCTGCAGCAAATGCGGCATCAACGGTACGAAGATGAATGTAACAGTTGACGGCATCAGCGAGAAGCCGGATGATGGCGAGAACCATCATGAACACCATCATGAGGACCATCATGAAGACCATCATGAACATCACCATCATCACAGCGGAGCAGATGAAATATCGCATATGATCAGTCATCTTGATGTGAGCGATACGGTAAAACATGATGCGGGTAAGGTGTTTGGGCTTATCGCCGAGGCGGAGAGCCATGTTCATAATGTCCCTGTTACCGATATACACTTTCATGAGGTCGGAACAAAAGATGCCGTTGCGGATGTTGTTTCGTTCTGCCTGCTAAAAGAAATGCTCGGGGTAGAAAAGATAACAGCATCGTATGTTGTTACCGGATTCGGAGAAGTAAAATGTGCTCACGGGATCCTTCCCGTACCTGCACCTGCCACAGCTTATATCTTAAAGGGGATCCCGACAAAGCGCGGAAATATTGAAAAAGAGCTTTGTACGCCAACGGGCGCGGCTATTCCCAAGTATTTCGCCGATTTTGATCAGGAAGACCATATCCTTC
>JAFRIL010000042.1 GCA_017432845.1 Lachnospiraceae bacterium
AACTGGAATGATTCATATGCTTTGGCATCTTTTAGCGACGGCTCAAGCTTACATCCGTCAAGCACCTTAAGAGAATCAGGATTTAAGTTAAGGCTTCCGTCCTCGTTGTAGACTCCCTTTTCCTCATCGATCAGATTCTCGTACAGCCTTACCGTAGCCTCGAATGCAGTCGGTGCGTTCACCCAGTGTATCGTTCCCTTGACCTTACGGTCGGGCGGACATATTCCCTGACGCGTTGCTGGATCATATGTGCAATGAACCGTTGCAACTTCTCCCTTATCATCTGTCTCGTACGATGTGCATGTGACAAAGTACGCGTTCATCAGCCTGACTTCGTTTCCGGGAAACAGTCTGAAATACTTCTTGACCGGCTCCGCCATAAAATCATCCCGCTCAATGTACAGCTCCCTTGAAAAAGGAACCTGTCTCTTTCCAAGGGATTCATTTTCGAGATTGTTGTCAACCTCGAAGTATTCCGTTTCGCCTTCGGGATAGTTGTCTATTATAAGCTTTATAGGATCAAGAATGGCCATGACTCTGGGCCGTGACAGCTTAAGGTCTTCCCTGATGCAGTACTCGAGCATGGCATAGTCAACCGATGACTGGCTCTTGCTGACTCCGCACAGATTAACGAAGTTCTGTATGGAAGAAGGCGTAAATCCTCTTCTTCGAAGAGCCGCAATGCTCACAAGCCTCGGATCATCCCATCCGTCAACTATCCTGTCTTCAACAAGCTTTTTGATGTATCTCTTTCCGGTTACGACATTTGTCAGATACATCTTGGCAAACTCGATCTGCTTGGGAGGCATGGGATATTCAAGTTCCCTTACGACCCAGTCATAGAGCGGTCTGTGATCTTCAAATTCAAGTGTGCAGCACGAGTGAGTCACATGCTCGATCGCATCCTCGATCGGATGGGCAAAATCATACATCGGATAGATGCACCATTTATCCCCCGTATTGTGATGCGTCATATGGGCAAACCTGTAGATAACGGGATCACGCATGTTGATGTTGGGGCTTGCCATATCTATCTTCGCCCTCAGCACCTTTTCTCCGTCCGCATATTTTCCGGCCTTCATATTCTCGAACAGCTCCAGGTTTTCTTCCACGGACCTGTCACGGTAAGGACTGTTCTTGCCCGGGGTATCAAACGTTCCGCGGTACTCGCGGATCTGGTCCGCCGTAAGGTCACACACGAAAGCTTTGCCTTTTTTGATGAGCTTTACCGCCGCCTCGTACATCTGATCAAAATAATCGGATGCAAAATACAGCCTGTCTTCCCAGTCGGCTCCAAGCCACCTGACATCTTCCTTGATCGACTCGACAAACTCACTCTTCTCTTTTGTCGGGTTCGTATCGTCAAAACGGAGATTGAACTTACCGCCATACTCTTTGGCAAGGCCGTAGTTTATAAGTATCGCCTTGGCATGTCCGATATGAAGATAACCGTTGGGCTCCGGAGGAAAACGCGTATGTATCTCCTTATACGCACCTTCTTCAAGATCCTTGTCGATTATGTTCTCTATGAAGTTTCTCGAAGAGGTTTCGCTGCCCTCTTCGTTTATAACGTTTATCTTTTCTTCACTCATAGTTTATTTCCCGTATGTTATACGAATATGATCCCTCATCATCACGACTGAAGGAATGCCTTGTGATCGAGAAGTTCCTGCGGGATATCGTTGCCCGCTTTTTCTATCCTGCCAACAGCCATGTCAAACAGATGGATGTCATGCGCCGATTTGTGATTGTAACGTTCTATCAGCTGCGTGTACTGCGGATTCGTAGCGATGGCACCCTCGCGTATGACTTTGGAGAAAGGACAGTAGTTGAACAGTATCGCGCGCACGACCTTGTTGTGGCGAAGCGCTCCGGAGCTCTCGTACTGGATATATGTCGAATAATCCGCAACGAACATCTCCTTGTAACTGTTCCTGTGCTTGGCCATCGCCGACTTGATCCTGTCCTTGGCCTCCTGCGACAGATCGCGGTTCTTCCTGTATGTATCTATGTAGTCCACGTAATCACTGGTAAGTGAACGTTCGGTCAGGTCATTCCATCTGGCACCCTGGATCCTCTTGCACAGCTCCCATCGAAACTCTGCGCAAAGGCTGATCATGATAGGCGAAAGGTCTTCTTCCTGGGCTATCGGCAGAAGGAATCGTCCCGGAGTCGTACGCTTTGCACCGGTTATCTCCTGCCACATCGCGGCCCTCGTTCCGACAACAGGCATCAGTATCACATCGGGAAGCACCTCGACCTGAATGAACGCCTTCTCAAGTCCCAGTTCCGGAGCGGTATAAACAGTCTGCCGGTAGAACAGCGAATAATCTATCGCTTTTACGACGTCAAGCGTCCTATGTACAAAATCAAACCCGAGAAGTGATTTTTCCAGCGGACGTGTAAGCACCTGTTCGGAAAAGAACGGAACAAACGTAGTGATCCTCGAACTCATCATCCTGTTAGCCGAGCGGAACATATTGTCTATCTCGAAATTGACCCTTGCCTTGCCGTCGGTCAGAAGTTCCTTCTCCTGTGCTTCGGTAATGGTCCCTTCCCTCTTCTGCTGACGCAGTGTGGTGATGTAATCGACCGTAAAATCATTGACCGAGGGATCCTTCTTGCACGTATAGATAAGGCGCAGCCACTGATAAAAAGTGAATACCCTCATCCTCTCATCAAGGCCTATGGCGCGGCTCATCTCATAAAGTATCTGCGTGTTGGTCTCGCCCGCAAGCTGCATGTCGATGTACCCGAAATACAGGAACATCATGACTTCAGCAGGGATATTCGTATCCTCAAGGGATCTGAAGAAGACCAGTTTATACAGATCGTAATAAAAAGCTGTAAGCTCTTTGCGAAGACGCCTTACCGCATCTTCTGCCGCCCCCTGGTCGGGAAGTGCCGCAAAAGTCCGGATCTTCTGTAATACCTTGGCGCCGTCCGCCTCAGAGATCCCGGCATATCTTAATATGTTCAAACATGAATTGGAAAAATCAGGCATTTTAAATCTCCCGGTTTTCTTGAAAAATCACCAACATATTATAAGGTATATGACCGCAAATTACAATCGGATAGATCACTTTGACCCACATTTTCCGCAGGCTCTGCAGTCACCCTGCTTGTCCCAGCAGTATGTGCAAAGCTTTGATTTGTCTAGCCCGACCGACTTGACCATATCGTCGAGACGATGGAAACGCAGCGATGTAAAGCCAAGCTGT
>JAFRIL010000043.1 GCA_017432845.1 Lachnospiraceae bacterium
CGGTCGGTGATAATATCATGCCGTCCGTGACTATCGTGGAGATCAACAGAAAATGAATTTTGCCAAGAGAAACAAATCAGTCGTGGATTTTCTGTTCATACTCGCACTGTTTGGCGCATTTGCCATAACAGCTCTTTTTGTTGTGCTGTTTGGCGCCAGGATTTATAAGAGCACCGTTTCCAATATGAACACTAACTACGAGAAACGTACCGCGATGTCATATGTGACCGAGAAGTTCAGGTCGCATGATTATTCGGGCGGTGCCGAAGTTACTGATTCGGCGGATCATAATTCGGTTTTAAAACTCTATCAGAGTATCGGCGACAAAAGATATATAACATATCTGTTTGTCGATGAAGGATATCTGAAGGAGTTTACAGCACAAGAGGATTATCAGTTCGACCACCATACGGGAACGCCGATACTTGCGATAAGTGATTTTTCCGTAAGGAAGGAGGGCGGATCGCTGTATCATTTCGATATCACGGATACAAACGGCGAGAGGACCGAGTTCTTTGTGACCATGTACAGTCAGACTGACGGTGAGGAAGCAGATGAATAGATATCTCAAATCCAAAACATCGCTCTTTCTGATGGAGCTGATCATAACGATACTGCTGTTTGCCGCATGCGGAGCCGTATGTGTAAAGCTGTTTGTAACCTCTTACGTGATGACAAAGGATACGGTGGAGCTTAACGAATCGGTATCGATCGCACAGGGATTCGTTGAGGTTATGCGCGGAAGTGACGGAGACATTGACTCGGTAATGGAGCATTATCCCGAAGCCATACGTGGCGGCGAAGGTTTCTTCGAGGTTTTCTACAATGCGGAATTTGAGCCGTGTGCATTTGAGGAAGCCGAATATGTCGGAGATGTTACGATGACTCCGAACGGTGCGATACAGAACATGGAAGTCCGCATAGTCAGACTGCGTGACTACAAGGATATATATACGCTCAATGCGACCAAGTACATGAACCGGACGAAAGGCTGACAGATGGAAAAGAAACACTCCGGCGGGATAAATATAGGAACAAGTTCAATACTGGTAACATTTGTGCTTCTCGCACTTGTTACGTTTGCGGCACTGTCGTATATTTCGGCAAGGTCCGACTATGTCCTGTCAAAGGAAGCTGCGGACAGGACGGCCAGCTATTATGATGCCAACAGGATGGCCGAGATATACCTGGCAAACATTGAAGCGCTTCTATCAAAACAGCTTGGCAACTCGAAATCCGCAGAAGAGTATTATAACGGTATCGACGGCCTGTTTGCTGATAACGAGAACATAGAAGTCACCAAGACGGATGACGGCTCCAAACAGCTGTCATATTCAATAGCGGTCACCAACGGCCAGAACCTTAACGTCGCACTTACCGTTCATTATCCCGACGTTAATGATGACAGGCTGTTTCTGATAGATAAATGGTCGACAAGTGTCAACAGGGACTGGCTCGAGTCCGTTAAGGAAGGCGAGGAAGGTCAGTCCGGAACCAAGTTACTGTTTTAATGCAGGATCCTGATTGGAATGGAGAAAAGAAAATGGCTGTAGAAGATACCCTTGCGAAGATAACACAGGATGGAGCTTCGGACATATTTATAGTAGCCGGGCTTCCGCTTTCATATAAGAAAAAAGGACAGTTCATAGAAGAGAGCAGCGAAAAACTCATGCCTGCGGATACGGCGGTCCTTATCACGGAGATCTACGAGCTTGCCGGCGGCAGGGATATGTCGCGCCTGCAGAAGTACGGGGACGATGATTTTTCCTTCGCGCTCCGCGGTGTGGCACGTTTCCGTATAAATGCGTATAAGCAGAGAGGCTCGCTCTCGGCTGTTATCCGTGTTATAACATTCCGCATTCCCGATCCCACGGAGCGGCATATTCCCCAGAATGTCATCGAGTTCGCGGACAGAAAGAAGGGAATGGTTCTTGTTACCGGACCCGCCGGAAGCGGAAAATCAACAACGCTCGCATGTATGATCGACCATATCAATTCGACAAGGCATGCACATATCATCACGCTTGAAGATCCTCTCGAGTATCTTCATATGCATAAGATGAGCATAGTCAGCCAGAGAGAGGTCGTTACCGATACGGACAGTTATCTTACCGCACTTCGGGCATCGCTGCGACAGAGCCCTGATGTCATATTGCTTGGTGAGATGCGTGATTATGAAACGATGAACGTTGCCATGACTGCTGCCGAGACAGGACATCTGGTACTGTCGACACTTCATACAATAGGTGCGTCAAACACCATAGACCGTATAATAGATGCTTTTCCGCCCAACCAGCAGCATCAGATAGCGCTCCAGCTGTCAATGGTCCTGCAGGCAGTCGTTTCACAGCAACTTGTCCCGTCAACCGACGGAGGTCTTGTTCCTGCGTTTGAGATCATGACCCTGACCCCTGCGATCAGGAATATGATCAGGGAATCCAAGGTTCATCAGATCGACGGTATGATCTATGCATCTGCCGCTGATGACATGATCGCCATGGACTCAAGTCTTCTTAATCTGTATAAGGAAGGAAAGATCACGGACAAGACGGCACTTACGTATGCGACAAACGCCGAACTGCTCCAGAAGAAGATCCAGCTGGCCGGGAAGTAGTCATATCATGCGATTTTAACGCAAAAAATCCTTGACATCCCACAGATTAGTACGTATAATCGATGAGCGTGCACAAAAATGCACGTTGTTTTGCTGTGAAAATTTATACGACAGGAGGTGAAAAAGATGCCAACATTTAACCAGTTAGTCAGAAAGGGTAGGGAAACTTCCGTAAAGAAGTCAACTGCACCTGCTCTTGGCAAGGGATTCAACTCTCTTCACAAGAGACCTATCGATACTGCTTCCCCGCAGAAGCGTGGCGTATGTACGGCAGTTAAGACAGCTACCCCCAAGAAGCCTAACTCAGCTCTTCGTAAGATCGCCAGAGTACGTCTTTCAAACGGGATCGAAGTAACAAGCTACATCCCCGGCGAAGGCCACAACCTTCAGGAACACAGCGTTGTTCTTGTAAGAGGCGGAAGAGTAAAGGACTTACCCGGTACACGTTATCATGTTATCCGCGGTACGCTTGATACGGCGGGCGTTGCAAACAGAAATCAGGCACGTTCGAAGTATGGCGCAAAACGTCCCAAGAAGTAAGGCTGCCACAGGAAATTAAGTTGAGTGTTGGATTTTTTCACCAGCGCGAACACAAAGATTTCTGATGTGAGTACCAAAGATCTAACATTATTGTTAAGGAGGGAAGAATCGTGCCACGTAAAGGACATATTCAAAAGAGAGATGTACTGGCAGATCCCGTGTACAACAGTAAGGTCGTAACTAAGCTGATAAACAATATCATGCTTGACGGCAAGAAGGGCGTAGCCCAGAAGATCGTATACGGCGCATTTGAGTCAGTAGAAGAAAAAGTTGGCAAACCCGCACTTGAAGTATTCGAGGAGGCAATGAACAACATCATGCCCGCCCTTGAAGTAAAAGCAAGGCGTATCGGTGGTGCCACATACCAGGTTCCTATCGAGGTCCGTCCGGATCGTCGTCAGGCACTTGCTCTTCGCTGGATGACCATGTTTTCACGTAAGAGAGGCGAGAAGACAATGGAGGAACGTCTGGCAGGAGAGATCATGGACGCAGCCAATAATACCGGCGCATCCGTGAAGAGAAAAGAAGACATGCACAAGATGGCGGAAGCAAACAGAGCTTTTGCCCATTACAGATTCTAGTAGGAGGAGAAAATCTTGGCTGGAAGAGATTACCCATTGGAGAGAACCAGGAATATCGGTATCATGGCTCATATCGATGCGGGTAAGACCACAACGACAGAGCGTATACTGTATTACACCGGTATCAATCATAAGATAGGTGAGACTCACGACGGTACTGCGACCATGGACTGGATGGAGCAGGAGCAGGAGAGAGGTATCACCATCACTTCCGCAGCTACAACATGCCACTGGACCCTTCAGGATCACTGTAAGCCGAAGGCCGGTGCTCTTGAGCACCGTATCAATATCATTGATACTCCGGGTCACGTTGACTTTACGGTCGAAGTTGAAAGATCACTTCGTGTTCTTGACGGAGCCGTAGGTGTATTCTGTGCAAAGGGCGGTGTTGAACCGCAGTCCGAGAACGTTTGGCGTCAGGCGGATACATACAATGTTCCCCGTATGGCGTTCATCAACAAGATGGATATTCTTGGTGCTGATTTCTATGCGGCTGTGGACCAGATAAGAAATCGTTTGGGTAAGAATGCCATCGTCATTCAGCTGCCTATCGGCAAGGAAGATTCCTTTAAGGGTATAATCGACCTTTTTGAGATGAAGGCATATATCTATAACGATGATAAGGGAGAAGATATCTCTATAGTAGATATTCCCGATGATATGAAGGATGAGGCCGAAATGTATCATGAAGAGCTTACGGAGAAATGTGCCGAGCTCGACGATGATGTAATGATGGCCTATCTGGAGGACCCCGACAGTGTAAGTGTTGATGATCTCAAGAAAGCGCTTCGTAAAGGTACATGTGAATGTACTGCAGTTCCCGTTTGCTGCGGAACCGCATACAGGAACAAAGGTGTACAGAAGCTTCTTGATGCTGTCATCGAATACATGCCGTCGCCTCTTGATATTCCCGCTATAAAGGGTGTTGACCTTGACGGAAACGAGACCGAAAGACACTCATCCGATGAAGAGCCGTTCTCGGCACTTGCGTTCAAGATTATGTCGGATCCTTTTGTGGGAAAACTTGCATTCTTCAGAGTATATTCAGGAACGATGAACTCAGGTTCATATGTTCTTAATGCAACAAAGGGCAAGAAGGAGCGTGTAGGTCGTATCCTTCAGATGCATGCCAATAAGAGGGAAGAGCTCGAGAAGGTTTACTCGGGTGATATCGCCGCTGCCGTAGGATTCAAGCTTACGACTACCGGTGATACAATCTGTGATGAGCAGCATCCTGTTATCCTTGAGTCCATGGAGTTCCCCGAGCCCGTTATCGAGCTTGCGATCGAACCCAAGACAAAAGCAGGACAGGGCAAGCTCGGAGAATCTCTTGCAAAGCTTGCTGAAGAAGACCCGACGTTCCGTGCACATACCGATCCCGAGACAGGACAGACTATCATCGCCGGTATGGGTGAGCTTCATCTTGAGATCATAGTTGACAGACTTCTTCGTGAGTTCAAGGTTGAGGCTAATGTCGGTGCACCCCAGGTTGCATATAAGGAAGCGATCACCAAGCCGGTCGATATCGAGAGCAAATATGCCAAGCAGTCCGGTGGTCGCGGACAGTACGGTCACTGCAAAGTCAGGTTCGAGCCTATGGATGCGAACGGAGAAGAACTGTTCAAGTTCGATTCGGAAGTTGTCGGCGGAGCCATTCCCAAAGAGTACATCCCCGCAGTCGGCGAGGGTATCGAGGAGGCAACAAAGGCCGGACTTCTCGGCGGATTCCCTGTTGTGGGAGTTCATGCTACCGTTTATGACGGATCATACCATGAAGTCGACTCATCCGAAATGGCATTCCATATCGCAGGTTCGCTTGCATTCAAGGATGCCATGGCAAAGGCCGGAGAAGTACTTCTCGAGCCCATAATGAAGGTTGAGGTTACGATGCCTGAAGAATACATGGGCGACGTTATCGGCGACATCAACTCACGCCGTGGACGTATAGAGGGTATGGATGATGTCGGAAACGGTAAGATCGTACGCGGATTCGTTCCGCTTTCCGAGATGTTCGGATATGCTACGGATCTTCGTTCCAAGACTCAGGGTCGCGGAAACTATTCGATGTTTTTCGAAAAGTATGAACCCGTTCCCAAGTCTGTTCAGGAAAAGGTTCTTACCAAACCAAAAAATCCTTGATAATAAAGGGAAAATGAAATATAATCTTTGTTAACGAGCGCAAAGCTCATGAGAAGCGATTTTTAAGGAGGAGAAATAAAAATGGCAAAAGAGAAATTTGACAGAAGTAAGACCCATTGTAATATCGGTACAATCGGTCACGTCGACCATGGTAAAACAACTCTTACTGCAGCTATCACAAAGGTTCTTGCCGAGAGAGTTGCAGGTAACGTTAAGGTAGATTTCGAGAACATCGATAAGGCTCCCGAAGAGAGAGAACGTGGTATCACTATTTCAACAGCTCACGTTGAGTATTCAACAGAGAAGAGACACTATGCACACGTTGACTGCCCTGGCCATGCTGACTACGTTAAGAACATGATCACAGGTGCAGCTCAGATGGATGGTGCTATCCTCGTTGTTGCTGCAACAGACGGTGTTATGGCTCAGACCAAGGAGCACATCCTCCTGTCCCGTCAGGTTGGTGTTCCTTACATCGTAGTATTCCTTAACAAGTGCGATATGGTAGATGATCCCGAGCTTATCGAGCTCGTTGAGATGGAAGTTACCGAGCAGCTTGAAGAGTATGGATTCAAGGATTGTCCTATCATCAAGGGTTCAGCTCTTAAGGCTCTTGAAGATCCCAGCGGAGAATGGGGCGACAAGATCATGGAGCTTATGGATACAGTTGATTCATACATTCCTGATCCTCAGCGTGATACAGA
>JAFRIL010000044.1 GCA_017432845.1 Lachnospiraceae bacterium
ATAAAGAGATGGGTGAAAGAAAGCTTACACCTTCCGGACCTCCAAGGGTCGTTATGCATGTCGGCGCATATGCAGGTGCACATTACAAGCCTGAAGATTACTGCTATGAGTTCGCTGTTCCGATAAGTGATCCGGCAGTATAAACCGCTCTATATATGTTGTTTACTTGCTGCTATCTGTTTTCCATTTACATTACGGTATCTTTATAACCTGTCCCGGACAGATGAGATTGGGATCTCTTATCTTATCGACATTCATATCAAAGATTATCTTCCATTTTGTCTGATCTCCGAGAAGGCTTCCGGCTATCCTGCTCAAACTGTCACCTGCAACAACCGTGTATTCCCCTGATGTTGCAGCAGCTGTCTTTTTATCGGTTTTTGCTGTATCCGTTTTTTCTTCCGACGTTGATATAAAATATGTATCATAGTACTCGTCATATAAGCCAAGGCAGGCATCAGCACCTGCGTTTACAGAAAGTGCCTTCTCTATAACAGTTTCCCATGAACCATACTTATTATAAAAGAACTCAGGAGTTCCGCCGTTCTCATTACCGTAATTCTCAAGATTGCTCTTTTTAACCTTGGCAAGTCCTTCCGGATCATCCTTATAACTCTCAAGGCGTATCTCATTACGCCGTATGCTGACCATGATCGCAATATCCTTTACACTTGCACCGGCAGTCTTCATGGTTGTAATCATCGTGTATAGTTCCTTCATGCTTTCATGATATTCTTCCCTTTGCTGTCTCATCTTCGCAACAAGTTCGGGGTCAGACCAGTCATATTCAGCATAATCCTTCAGGCGTGCTGAGGACGGACTCGGTGCATATCCGTACACGGCATTTGGATCGACAACGATGTCCTTGGCCGCACTCGGATTAGCCATCGGATCATGCACATAAGATCCTGCCGCATAAATATTTACGGAAAAGATTATGCACATCACCAGACCCAACAAACTTATTAATCCATATCTGATCAACATTTTTACCTGTTTCACACTATGTCTCCTTATAAAAATGCATTGTGTTTATATATTTTCCCGTTTTAATCACTATCCCTGTATAGATCCGAGACAGACAGCAGTGCCTTGTAAGCTTTCATCCGCGGGTGATCCTCATCCGTTATGCCTTCATTATCAAGCTGTCTTTTTGCATCGGCAGCCATATCGGATACCAACGCGCTCCATACGCTTTCATCAACAGCTTCCGCCATCCCCATTTTAATGATCTGGGGCGCAAATCCGAGAGATGCCGTAGTATAGAAGTTACCGTACCACTTACCAAGCGTTTCATCATTTTCCATCATCGGTGTATGTATCTTGTTCGTAAGAAGAACGACAACAAGATCATTATCCGAATCTATCACGGAAAGAGTACCTGAAAATCCCTGATGCCCAAATGCATTGGAGTCCGTTATGGAACCGAAGTACCAGTCCCTCCTGTGATCGGCCTGCCTCCACCATCCCAAACCGAAATTGGGATACTCCTCACTCTTGGGTGCCGTAAACAGATCTATAACATCCCGTGAAAAATACTTCTTGTCGCCATAGCCTCCCGTCAGCATGACAGATCCAAGCTTGGCAAGATCCGTAGCACTGCTGAAAAGACCGGCATGTCCCGACACACCTGTCATACAGTAATATGCGTTCGGATCATGTACTTCACCCTGAAGTGTATTCTCTCGGATTCCCGAATAATGGAGCCTTCCATCCCTTGTATTTCCCATAAGCTCGGTAGCTGCACAGTCATCTGCCAAAAAACCGTTCTCCAGCGGATTATAGGTTATATGCTCAAGCTCCATAGGATCAAAGAATACTTCAGAGAGGTATTCATCAAGTCCTTTTCCGGTTATCTTCTCAATGCAGTAGCACAGGATCATGTAATCGACGTCAGAATAGACTGTATTGCTCCCGGGTTCATACATGAGTGGTGTTTGGCACAAAGCCTCCCATGTATCTTCTCTTGTCTTATCATCACCGGCTGTTCCGACGTATATCACATTTCCTTTGTCGGAATCGAAATCCTGCGTGGCATGATCATACCTGTCATTATAATAGTGAGGTCCCGGAGGAAAGCCTCCCTGATGTCTTAGAAGATCCCTTATCGTCAGTTCTTCTTTCCATTTTTTATTCGTATCAAGAGATACCTCATCATATCCCTCATAATCGATCTTTATCGTATCATCGGCAAAAGAACTTCCCATGATATCCACTACCCTACTTCCAAGATCGATCTCTCCTTTTGTCAGCAGATACTGCAGAGCATAATTTACACTGTACATCTTGGTATTGGAAGCCAGGTCATACATGGTGCCGGCAGTTACCGGAGCACCTTCTGCAGGATCTTTGTTTTCATCATAAGTCTTTACATTACCCCATGAATTCTCATATACCAGTCTTCCGTCCTTTATGACCGCCAGTTGTGCGGAGGAAAAACCATTCTCTATATCTGCGGATATTATCCTGTCGATAAGTTCAAAAGCGCCGGCATCTATACCGACTTCTTCCGGTGTTCCCGGAATAACAACGGGATAAGGTATACATACCCTGACATTTCCTTCCTCAAGAGCGCTTACCTGTACGGAATTGATACCGTTTATCGTAACATTTGATATATCCGCCAGATATGACTTCCCGGGTGCGGCAGAGGATACATCTATCTTCCTGCCGTTTACGAACAGATCAAAACCCGAAACATCCTCATCACATTCCAGATATATCCTGCCCTGTCCGCTGTATCCGTAAAAACCAACGCAGTTATTGATCGGATATGTCGAACTGATATCACCCCTCCAATCGGGGAATGAAACGTCAAGCTGCCACTCCGACTCCGGAATATCTGTCTCTTCAAAGATCACTTCCGTATCAGAGATTATCGCAGCCTCCACCTCAGGAGATGTCTTTATTACATCATCCGTTACAGCAACAGAACACGCTGATGTAAAAAAACATACTATTAAAGACAATAACAATACGGAAGTTGACCTTTTGAACATAACAGTGCTCCTTTTTCAGTCATTATTACCTGTATCGTTTATGAAGAAAACATGATCTCTACAAGTTCATTGTTTTTAAACTTCAAAGTGATCGGAAGGCCGCTCTGTCCCTTCAGAAAATCTTTGATAAGATCCATTTTGTCAAAAAACGAACTCGTAGTTACATCCTCCTGATATTCGATACATTTGCACGAATCTGCCACCGTGATAACATATGTCTGCTTCGGATAGGAAGGCTTCGGGCTGTTCACGAATTCAGAAAGAGCTGTCGTGATCGTCATGGTTTTTCCGTCAGCAGACAGTTCCCCTTTATATTCTTCATCGGTAACATATTCTCCGTCTGCGATAGCTACTCCTTCTCCTTCATCGCCTTCAGCATCAGAAACATCTGCTTTCGAAGAACCTTCTCCCGTAAGATCTACTTCTTCGCCTTCGAAGTTTGTACCCTTAAGAGTCTTGGGATCTATCTCATACCAGTCGATGGTCGCTGTATGATCTCCCATGTCTTCGTATAAATGAATATACAGATTTCCGTTGTCCATTACCTGATCAAGTTCAGCAACCGGAGCACCGCTGTGTTTTTTTGCCAGTTCAACTATCTCATCGTTGCTCATTGTGCCGGAATCCTTCGCATCCTCTTCGGGCTCGGATTCTTCTTCCGTTATCTCCTCGGGTTCTTCCTCATAGTATTCATACTCTTCAGCGTCTTCATACTCTTCAGGAAATTCATCGTAGTAATACTCTTCCGCTTCTTCCGGCAGGGCAGCTACAGGTTCTTCCTTCTTCCCACATCCTGCCATAATGCCTGCGCATAGTGTCAGTGCAAATATGAACACCATCATCCTTCTGATCTTCTTTTTCACTTCATTATCCTCCTATCTG
>JAFRIL010000045.1 GCA_017432845.1 Lachnospiraceae bacterium
AGAAAAGGAAGAAAAGGAAGAGGATGAACCGACCCCTACACCTACCTCCGCACCTGTGCAGGTAGCGAATAATCATTCGAGTGTAACTAATAATCCCGATAAAACCACGCTGCAGGCGGGCTCTCAGATCCCTTCCGGAGTTTTTCAGGCCCTTTCAAGTCCTGCCAGACAGTATATTATAGACCCATCCAATGGGTATTTGAACGTCACTAATTACAGCATTACGTTTGAGCTGCCTTTAGTTATAAACTCTGACGTTGCAACACTAACGTATAGTCTGGATGAGGAAATTGCAGGTCATTCATATGTTTCTGCCAGTTCAGGCGCTTCGGCTACGTGTTATCAAAGAGTCGGAGGCAATACGGATATAGTTATTACAGATAATGGCGGAACAAAATCATACCATTACGGTGATGATGCGACAAATTACGACAGCATTTCTTCAACCGCGACCCATTACAGATTATATAATGCCAATACCGGCCAGGGAGTATATATAAGAAAATCAGACGGTTATGTTTCGTCAACGCCGTAAAGCATTAAAAGGATTTGAGAGAATTCATTATGAAAAGCTTTAGCGCTGTTCTTAAGTTCATATTGATCCTGTTTCTCTTGTGGGCAACCGGCCTGTTCGTGTATGCGATCTTTTCCAAGCCGATAGTCGGTGAAGCCTATAAGGGATCGTTTGATGTAAATGATTTCTCTGAAGGATGGACGATGATCTACCCGGATGGGGGGAAGCGTGATAATATCTCATTCCCGCTGCAGGCAGAATCTCTCAGGGGGATGACGGTAACGTTTGAGAATACCCTGCCTGAGGATATCAGATCAGGTATGAGGCTTTGCGTACGTGTGGCCTTGTCGGATATTAAGATTGCGATCAACGGAAAGCTTAGGGCAGATTACGGCAAGCGCAACTTCCTGACCAAGAGAGTGCCGATAAGTACATCTGTTGTGCTCAATCTTAGGGATGAAGATGCAGGCGCAAAGATTGAGATGTTCGTGACGCCGAGCAGCAACAACAAGGGCACTGTCAATTCCGTAACATATGCATACGGAAACAATGTATGGTTTCCGTATATCAAAACAAATATCTCGCTTGTCGGCATGGGAGCCCTGATGATACTGGCAGGACTGGCATCGATCATCACATTTTTCGTGTTCTGCAAAAAAAACGGTGTCAACAGATCGATACTGTATCTGGGTTTGCTGACCGCAGAGATAGGAATGTGGCTGATCGGGGAGACTCAGATACGCCAGTTGATCTTCGGATCACCTTTCTACGCCAACATATTTACATATCTGTTCATAGAAACCGCAGCCGGATTCGGTGCCCTGTATTTTGATGAGATACAGGAACATCGATATCACAAGTCATATACCGTGCTGGTAACTCTTCTTGTTGCTCAACTTACAGTCAATACCGCTCTTAACTTCCTGAATATAGTCGATTATTTCTATACCCTTAAATATTCGCATGTTTGGACGGGACTCATCATTTTATGGATCCTTATCACGATAATGATGGATGTAAAGTACCGCAGGATCAGTGATTACCGGGTGACCGTTATCGGAATGCTGGGCCTGCTTGTATCAGGCCTTATGGAGATCCTTCATTATTATGTGGTTCAGACGGCAAAGCTCGGAGCATTTATCGGTTTCGGTATCATATTCCTGCTTGGAGCAACGTTGCTGCAGACATTCAAGAACATTCTGGCAGCGTCGGAAGAGCAGAGACTGTATTCCGAGAAGATGAATGAGAGGATCCTCCAGACTATTGAAAATGCAAGAGATATGAAAGAAGATGCCGGGGATGAATTGTCTGACGACGATGAAGATGATGATATCGAAGAGCGTCCGACGCAAGTTGTAGTGGTGGATGATATCAAAGCGAACCTCATGGCAGCCGGAAGGATATTAAGCGATAACGGAATGGATGTTACATGCGTGACTTCGGGGGTAAAGCTTCTCGAATGCGTGAAGGCGGAAAGACCCGATATCATCCTTCTTGATATTTATATGCCGGATATGAACGGATTTGAAACGCTTGAAAAGCTCCGCGAGATGGAAGAGGGTAAGGATGAGATTCCCGTCATATTCCTGACGGGAAGCGAAGACTTCAGATCCGAGACAAAAGGACTTCAGCTGGGTGCGATGGACTTTATCAAGAAACCGTTCGATCCTGATGTTCTGACGCTTCGTGTCAGGAATACGGTCGAACTTGTAAGACTCCAGAAGGAGCTGTCATTTGAAGTCCGGAAAAAATCACTGGAGAACGAGTCGCTTTCATTCCATGTTGTCCAGACCCTTGCCGAGGCTATCGATGCAAAGGATACATATACGAACGGTCACTCAACGCGTGTTGCACAGTATTCGAAAGAGATCGCAAGACGTTACGGTTATTCCAAGAAGGATCAGGATGAGATATACATGATGGGACTCCTGCATGATGTCGGTAAGATCGGAGTTCCGGATGAGGTTATCAATAAGACTGCAAGACTTACGGATGAAGAATTCGCACTTATCAAAGAACACCCGGTCATCGGATTCAAGATCCTCGATAAGATCAAGGAAATGCCAAGACTCCAGATAGGAGCGCACTGGCATCATGAAAGGTATGACGGCAAAGGATATCCGGACGGTCTTGTCGGAGAACAGATACCCGAAGAAGCAAGGATCATAGCCGTTGCCGATGCATATGATGCAATGACCAGCTACCGAAGCTACAGGGACGTTCTGCCCCAGAAAGTTGTGGCCTAGGAGATCAGCAAGGGAAAGGGCAAGCAGTTTGATCCGGTGTTTGCGGATATTATGCTTGAGATAATCTCGGAAGACGTTGTATACGGTCTTCGTGAGAAGAAGAGTGCAAAATAAGAAGGAAGAGGGAATATGGTAGCTACGATATGCATTGTTGATGATGATGTAAAGAACATTAACACAGCCGGTTACGTATTGAGCCGGGAAGGATATGATGTTCTGGGATTCAAATCCGGAAACGCATTTCTGAAACATATCGACAAAGGGAGTATTCCCGATCTTGTTTTACTTGATGTCAAGATGCCCGAAATGGATGGGTTTGAAACACTTACCGAACTTAAGAAAAGAGAAGGTGCGGGAAAGATCCCTGTGATCTTTCTCACCGGTGATGAAAGAGAGGATTCAAAAAAGCGGGGGATGGAACTTGGCGCCGTTGATTTTCTTGAAAAACCGTTCCTGCCGGATGTCCTTATAGAGCGTGTAAGGAGAATCATTAAATGAACGATATACTTGAAAAAAATGAACTGTTTAAAGATTCCCATCTGATGATATTGAAGAGTTATTCGATATTTGCCGTGGTCCTTGTCACGGAATCTCTTCTTATGGGCTGGGAAAGATGGGCTATTCTGCTTATACTGGCGGGAATAGTCGGAAGCTGGGGACTGCACTTCGGGCAGATACTTAGCGACTACCACAGACTGTGGGTCTATTCAATCCTGATGATGGTAACCTATTTTTTCTATGGTATTCATCTGACAAGTACTTTCGATATGGCATTGGTGATGAGTGCGGTCATTGTCCTGTATATCATGACGGGTATCAAAGCTTTCGTTACGTTATGCCAGCTCACTTTTTACGTTACATTTGTATATGACATCATCAGCCTCATCAGTCAGGGGGAGGTATTTGATACGCTTGCCGTCACCAGATCACTTCTTCATGTGGGAATGATAACGATGCTCGGATGGCTCGGAAGGGCTATCATCGTAAGGTGCGGTGATATGGTCGCCAACTCGCGAAATGAGATCAATGAACTCAAAGCCGCTACGACCAGATTCAATGATTTTCTCTCAAATGTGTCACATGAGATACGCACGCCTGTAAATGCCATCATGGGATTTTCGGATATATGCATGAAAAAGGAAAAAGATCCGGAGATCCTGGAGGATATAAGAAATATCAAAGAGTCGGGTAAGAGAGTATGTGATCAGATCGAAGAGATACTTGATTACTCCGAGATAGACAGAAACAAGATTGCAAACAATTGTGAGAATTACATGATATCTTCACTGTTCCATGACCTTGTTACGGAGCTGCGTGATTATCTGCCGGCCGATCTGGAACTGATCATTGATGTATCTCCGTCGATCCCGTCGGTTCTGTATTCGGATCATGACAAGATCAAGAGGATACTCTGGCATCTTATAACAAACGGCATTAAGTATACATCCCAGGGTGGGGTATATGTAAGAGTTACATCGTCTAAGCAGGAATACGGTATCAATCTGTGCATAGAAGTGACGGATACCGGAGCCGGCATGGACAAAGAACAGAAGGACCATATCTATGACGGCTTCTATCAGGGCAACTCCGGAAGAGCCAGGTCATCGAACGGATTGGGGCTCGGCATGTCGGTTGTGGCAGGCTTTGTTGCATCTTTGGGAGGGTTTATAACGATCGACAGTACTCCTGCCAAAGGAACAACAGTAAGGGTAAGCATTCCGCAGAAGGTTATCGATGAGAGCGGATGCATGTCGCTAAGAAACCGGCAAGGGCTTCGTCTCGGATCATTCCTTCAGCTTAACAGTTTTGCGGCAGCAAATGTCCGTCAGTACTATAACAGCATGGTCATGAACATAGTAAAGGGGCTGGGAGTACAGATGGTCAAGATAGACAGTCTTGAAAAGCTCAAAGAACTGACGGAGACAGAGAGTTTTACTCATATATTTGTAGGCAGGAACGAATATGAAGCGGATAGCCATTTTATGGAAGAACTTGCCAAAAGTGTCAAACTGATCGTTGTTGCGGACAAAAACTTTAGACTGCCGTCCGCCTCAAGAGCCTCCATCATGGAAAAGCCGTTCTATTGTTTCCCTGTTGTGTCGGTACTTAATATCGATATGAATGACGAGAACGGGTTCGAAAAACGGATGATGATGCCAAGCGTCAGGGCTCTTGTCGTTGATGATGAGCCTATGAATCTGACCGTGGCAGAGGGACTTCTTCGTTACTATGGGATCACTGTCAGTACAGCGGCATCCGGCTTCGAAGCGATCCATATGTGTCAGGATAATGAATATGACCTTGTGTTCATGGATCATATGATGCCCGGCATGGACGGAGTTGAGGCCATGAGAAAGATCAGAGCAGTCCGCGGTATCAAGGACGATCATCTTCCCATCATTGCCCTTACGGCAAATACAATGAGTACCGCGAGAGAGATGTTTGCATCCGAAGGATTCGACGGCTTCGTCAGCAAACCGATCAATCTTACCGAACTTGAGAGGGTTATGAAGAAAGTCATACCCGAGAGGCTGATAGAGTATGTTGATGATGAAGAAGATGATGATGCGCCTATCGTTTTTTCTGCGAGTGCGGTGACGGAAGACTTGCCCGGTTTGGCCACATCCGGCAATACATCGATACCGGGCGTGGATATGGAAGAAGGACTTAAGTATACAAGAGGTGATATGGAGTTTTACCGGATGCTTATGTCACAGTATGTATCCGAGGCTCCGGAAAAAAAGGCCAGGATGGATAAGGCCATGGCTGAAGGAGACATCGGAAACTTCGAAATCATCGTACACGGAA
Organism: Lachnospiraceae bacterium; assembly: GCA_017432845.1. Taxonomy (GTDB): domain Bacteria; phylum Bacillota; class Clostridia; order Lachnospirales; family Lachnospiraceae; genus UBA2868. Next base: position 5,569 of record JAFRIL010000045.1, read on the forward strand.
TAAAGAGTTCGTCCAAAATGTTGGGAGCTATGGATGTATCCGAACAGGCAAGGATGCTGGAGAATAACGCGGAAGAGGGCAGCCTTCCGGATGAATCGGGTTATGCGGCATTCCTTAGTGATTATCTTCGTCTTACTGACGGTATGTCGGATTATCTGAAGGGACACATAACAATGCAGGCTGCCGAGAGCAAAACGGAATCAAAGGCGGAGCAAAAAGCAGAACCCAAAGAGGAATCAAAAGAGAAATCAAAAAAGGAATCAAAAACGGAACCCAAAGCGGGTAATGTGGTTGAACTTGACGGGGAGATCTTCCGTTTTCCGGCGAAGAAAAAAGGTGGCAAGGGCAAAAAGTAAGCTCTTAAACGAGGTGACAGGTTATGAAACAGTTCCTTAGGAGCGCATTTAATATAGGCTTGGACAAGAGTTGCAGCGGGTTATTGATCAGGCTGTGCGAATCGACATTTTATGTGGAGACGATTCTGTGGTCGGCAGTATTGTTCGCTGACGGTATTTTGTTTGCGTTCATGTGCTTTAATCCCGAACTCTATTCGGGTCAGGTGTTAAGATACAGCTTCATGTACGCCCTGATGGCAGTAATGGCGGTGATCGTTTTTATCATCGTTTATATTACAAAGAAGAATGTACAGGGACGTTACAGGCTGTATTTGGCCATATGTGTTATTTCGGCGTCTCTTGCGATCCTGTGGGCACTTGTTGTGACATACTTTGATGCCGGACTGGTCGATCAGGTGACTCCGAGTCTTGTTCTGGTAGTCGCGATGTCCATCCCCCTGTGTCATTGTCTGTCGCCCGGGGTGTATGCAATTCTGGATCTGACGGGATGCATCGGTTTCTTCTGGATAATGGAATACGATATCGAACGGACGGGTTCATATGATCAGCGATCCTATTACCATGTGATACTCTTCGTGGTCCAGTTCTTCATCGGGCTTTCATACATCATAATCAGAAAAAGACAGATCAGAAACAGTATGGAGATCGAGGCTCAGAAGGAGGATCTGGAAAACCTGCTCGAAGTCCAGAATCACTTCTTTTCCAATATGAGCCATGAGATAAGGACACCGGTCAATACGATAATCGGACTTAATGAAATGATACTTCGCGAGGATATATCGGACGAGGTGGCTGAAGATGCACAGAATGTCAGATCCGCCGGAATGATCCTGCTTCAGCTCGTAAATGATATTCTCGACCTGTCAAAACTCGAGTCGGGGCAGATGCAGCTGACACCTGTGGAATATCAAAGCGTAGATATGATATCCGAGATAGTCGGCATGTTCCATGAGATGACTGAGAAAAAGGGACTGGAGTTCAGGGTCGGGATATCCCCGAGTCTTCCCGCAACACTTGAAGCTGATGACGTCAGGATACGTCAGATACTTATAAACGTATTGGGAAATGCCGTGAAATACACTCAGGAAGGGTCCGTTTCACTTCAGGTGGAATGCCGTGAGACTGACAGTGATATCGTCGATATCATCTATTCCGTTTCCGATACGGGAATCGGGGTCAAGAAGGAGAATATGCCGTATCTGTTCACCGCGTTCAAGAGGATCGATGCGGAAAAGAACCGTAAGATCGAAGGAACCGGACTCGGCCTTTCCATAGTAAAAAGACTTGTTGATCAGATGGGTGGAGTTGTTTCCGTGAACAGTATAGTCGGTCAGGGAACAACCTTTGTGCTGGAGATCCCTCAAAAGCGCGTCGGAACCAAGAAGGTGGGCGTTATCGATATGAAGACCAATCGTATCGGTAAACGCAGGATAACATACACCAAGAGCTTTGAGGCTCCCGAGGCTAAGGTTCTGATAGTTGATGATAACGTATCAAACCTTATGGTCGCGGAGAAGCTCCTGCGCGATACCAAGGTACAGATCCGAAAGGTGACGAGCGGAGCCGAGGCGCTTTCTGCCGCGCTTGACGATGCATATCATGTAATACTGATGGATGACCTGATGCCCGAGATGAGCGGTGTGGAAACGCTTCACAAACTTAGAAGCCAGCCCGGCGGACTGTGCAGGGATTCCAAGATTATCGCATGTACCGCAAAAGCCGGAAATGAGAACAGGCTGTATTATGAAAAAGAGGGATTTGACGGATATATTGAAAAGCCGATCAATGGTTCTGAACTTGAAAAAGAACTGTTCAGACAACTTCCGGATTCTCTTATCATCATGTCCGAAGAAGATGATAAAGGTCTGAGCAAAAATGATTTTTGGCTTAATACCGCGAAGACGAGAAAGCATCTGGCAATATCCACGGAGAGCGTTGCCGACCTTCCGCTCGATCTTATAAAAGCATATGATATAGACATACTGTATCACAAGATACACACCGACGACGGAACATTCAAGGATACACTTGAGATAGATCAAAGAGGAATCCTGACATATGTGTTAGGTAACGGAGGGCACTTTACTTCAGCCTCGCCAAACGTTGAAGAGCATGAAGAGTTCTTTGCAAATGAACTCGGTCGCGCCAAGAACCTGATCCATCTGACTGTTTCCGAAAAGGTAAGAAGGAGCGGACATCTCGTGGCAAGCGAGGCGGCGAAAGCATTTGATGATGTAAGAGTTATAGACAGTATGCATCTGTCAAGCGGTACAGGACTCGTGGTACTTGAAGCCTGCCGTCTGGCAAACGCAGGCATGACTGCAGATAAGATCGCAGAACGCCTGGAAACCTTCAGGGAAAAGGTCCATACGAGCTTTATCGTTGACAGCACGGAATTTCTGGCAGAGACCGGACAGGTACCTTTGCGTGTGTCGCTGATCCTGGGCTCTCTTTCGGCAAGGCCGATCATTAAGATGAAGAATGGTAAGATCACTCTTTCGAGGATATTGTTCGAGTCAAGACAGAAGGCTTGGGAGACATATATCTCTCAGGCGCTCAGGCAGGTTCACAAGATCGACAGAAGGATTCTGTTTGTAACTTATGTGGGACTGACAGCAAAGGAACTTGATTTCATCAAAAATGAAGTTGAAAAAAGGATAAGCTTTGATTCGGTATATTTCCAGGAAGCCTCACCGGCCATTTCCGTTAACTGCGGACCGGGTACATTCGGTCTTTTATTCCAGGAAGTATAGAAGCAATGAGTGAAAGGAAACTTAATCGATGATCGAAAAGATTCGCGAGATCAGACGCACTTTGAATACAAGTATCTTTGTCGGGGAGCGGTATGAAAAAAACCTCAAAGAAGCTTCCGTGATAGCGGTCGTTTTCATGATGATCGGAGCGGTCATGGCGACTGTGAATATCACGCATGGTGAATACTTTTTGTCTTCGTTTTCCTTTTTCTGTGTCTTATCCAGCATTGCTGCCTTTGTTGCCGTTGCAAAGTTTAAGAGCCGGAAATTTTATATTGCCATAATCATTCCGAGCTTTGTTATCGCATTTACACTTCTTGTATATTGCTCAGACAACGGATTTGCATATCTGTGGATCATGCTGACTCCTGTGACCATATGCTATCTGCTCTCGGTAAAGATAGGGATTTATCTGACCATATATTTTCAGATATTTCTGATCGTTCTTTTCTATTCTCCGCTTAGGGATCATGTAGCTTCAAATTTTCCGGAAATAGTGATGAGCCGTTTCCCGATCCTGTATTTTTTTAATGGCGCTGTGTCCATATTTATAATGTACAGTTATCATAAAAGTGTGCTGTTTGAGATCGCGCACGCGCAGGAAGCTCTTGAACTGTCGGAGGCCAAGTCCAATTTCCTTGCAAGTATGTCGCATGAGATCCGTACCCCCATCAATGCGATACTGGGTATGAATGAGATGATCCTTCGTGAGAATACGGACCCTGAGATAGGCGATTATGCAGAGAGCGTGAAGAACTCCGGACAGATGCTTTTGATGCTCGTAAATGATGTTCTTGACTTTTCCAAGATCGAGGCGGGCAAGATGGAGATCCATG
>JAFRIL010000046.1 GCA_017432845.1 Lachnospiraceae bacterium
ATAGAGACACTTGAGCAGTTCAAGGCACTAGAGAATATGAATATCCGTCTCGTACAGGGCTTCTATTTTGATAAGCCCATGCCAAGAGCTGACTTTGAGAAGAAATATCTGGAAAATACATAGGGAGGGCCGCATGGAAAAACTGAATCTGTTTAAGGAACTTGATTCCAACTCTTATCCCGGAAGGGGTATCGTGATCGGAAGAAGCGCCGACGGAAAGTACGCAGTAACGGCATATTTTATCATGGGCAGAAGTTCCAATTCCAGAAACCGTGTATTTACGGAAGACGGTGACGGAATAAGGACAAAGGCATTTGATGAGAGTAAGGTAGAAGATCCGTCCCTTATCATATATTCACCTGTGCGGGTTCTCGGAAACACCACGATCGTAACAAACGGGGACCAGACGGATACTGTATACGACGGATTGCAGAAAGGGCTGACTTTTGAACAGTCGCTCCGTGGCCGCGAGTTTGAGCCTGACGCTCCGAACTACACGCCTCGTATTTCCGGTATCATGACGGTAGATAAGGGAAAGTTCACATATGAGCTGTCGATATTAAAGAGTGATAACGGCAATCCCGAACAGTGCCTGCGCTATACATTCTCTTACGACAATCCGCTTGCGGGCGAGGGACATTTCATTCATACATACATGAAGGACGGAAATCCCCTTCCGTCATTTGCGGGCGAGCCGAAGTTTGTTGCCATTGAAGGGGATATGGAAACGTTTACAAAGAAGATGTGGGAGATGCTCAATTTTGACAACAAAGTATCTCTATTCGTGCGGTATACCGATATCGCAACAGGTGAGGTAAAGACAAAGATACTTAACAAAAACGAGTGATCACTGTATCTGGTAGTCGATCTCGCATAAGGTGATCTTTTCACCGCTGTTCAGCCAGACCGCGAGGTAGCAGGGCTTGTCTGTATCAGCCGTAAGTACTGCTTCATCGGAGGAAGAGTCAATTGCAGTCTCGCATATAGTATTCATATTTGCATCAAGGAGCCGGAACATACCGATGTTTCGGCTCTTATTATCTTCTGTTTCAGGTTCCGAAGATTCTTCATCAGAGGAGCCGTCCCCGGCTGTCTTAAGCCCGGTCTCGTAACGGAGAGTGACATCACACGCCTTGTACGGCGGGTCAAGCTGGGGGCTTAACAATACGTAATTATCTTCTCCCGTGGATTCCAGATACCCGTACAGATCGATCTGTCCGATAGTCTGATAGCCTGCCGTATGGCACAGGTCCGTGCTGCGATCCATCACGTTATCGTTAAGGGGGAAACCTGCCCGGTCGTCAAATTTGTTCGATCCGGCATGGTAGAGGTGATAATCCTCGACATCTCCAACATACTGATAGGAGGAGAGCTGATAATCCTTCAGCACTGCCTCGGGCTGGTCATTCCATTTGACGGCAAGGATATTCTCATCACTGTAGTATGCCTTGTCATGAGCACACATATAGTTTTCGCGTGCCCGCAGGTTATATGTTCCGTCTTCCTCGTGAGTCTGGACGGATACAACGCGAAGGTCTTTATCAAGGCATCTTGACAAAAGGCCTGCGTTATCATCGTTAAGGAAGAATACGGTATCCATTCCGTTATCCCTTGCATAAGCTATTGTCTGGCGGATACCGAGAAGTTCATCGGCGTTTTGCCTGAAACTTTTGATCACACCCGCATCGCATATGATAAGGGTAAGGGCTGCAAGGCCGTATACCACAAGACCAAGCGACTGCCTCAGGAGACTTCGCTGAACCTTTTCCATGTATGTAAACATTACCGGAACAGACAGAAGAAGAGGGACGAAGCCCGGGAAGAGGTATCTTTCAGGGTATGCCCACGTTCCGGTAAAGCAGTTTGTAAGCCCCAGGATGCACACGTTCCACAGATAGACGATTGTCAGGTGACGAAGGAAGGTGGCGTACTGATTTTCGCCGAAGGCGTGCTTTAAGTTGAAGATGATCACAACGATCATCAGGAATGCGTAGCCCAAAAGGATCAGCATCGTGATGCCTTCGGGTGTCATGACTGAAGGGTTGTCGTGCCCGACAAATATCGACAGATGTCCCCAGAACACGGCAAAGAAGTTCTCTATCATCTCGCCCGGAAGGACAAGCGAGTATCCGGTAACTTCAGGCTTAAATCCCGTGATCTTGCCCAGTCCCATCCCTGCAAAAAAAGACAGGAACGTTACGGCGATAAGAACAAGCTTTGAGCGTCTGATGTGCTTCATGCCGTCTTCCGATAAGATCACCTCGAGCACATAACAGAATACGATCGGAAGTACCGCGACAAGAAGTGTGTACGTGCCCCTCGAGAAGGCCGTAAGAGCCGAAAAGAAGGCATAGAGGATGAGTAAGGTGATGTACTTTCTGTCGCCCTTTTCTGCTGACGCATCCTCTGCATACAGGAACAGGTCGATACCAAGTATCGCGACAAGTATGCATACGTTATAGAAGCTGCATTCGTAGAACACCATGTTCGTGTAATCGACAAGACCGACCCTGTAAGGGATCAGGTACAAGGCCATGGCGATATATCTGTAGCCTTCCCTGACATCGACTTTGGCAAGGATATCGTTCATGACAAAGAGCGTAAGGGCAAGGAATATGACGTTTGCTATACCGTAGGACAGGAAGATATCCTTTGTCAGACCGTACAGCGGCATTGCCAGCAGGCATGATGTATCAATGTGAAGGAACGTCTCCTCCTGATAAAACGGCAGGACGAACTTTCCCTGTTCCCACATGTGGATCGTATGGCTATAGAGCATCGATGCATCGTGATCGATCCACGCGCGGCATTTGAACAGATTTAGGAATACTATATACAGAAACTGCAGTACAAATACAGCAAGCGCTATCTTTGTGATCTTGTCTTTTTCAGCTATCCGCTTTATCATTTTCCACTACTCCGTTTCTAAGATCATTATCAACAGGATGGTTGTAATCAAAACATTCGTGATAGGGGGATGAAGGGAATGAATAATACCAGCACTGGTCCCCTTCATTCGGAAGATACACTGTATAGCCGTACCAGTCAACTTCCTTAACATCTGCATCGGGATAATCGATCTGATGTACCGGATCTGCCGGATGTTCAAAACGGCCGACACTTTCCTCGTAATCAAACTTTATCAGCTCTTTTGTACTGTACAGTGACGGGTATAATATCACCAGACAGGCAAGTACAGCCGCTCCCGTAAAAATCACTCCCAAAGTCTTACGGCTGCCATTGTCAGCCTCCTTCAGATACAATATCGCACGGTCTGTTACCACTCCCATCGCCATAAGGGGAAGGATCAGGACAGGACCGTAGCAGTAGCGTATGAGAGGAGCCTTGATCAGGTAGAACACAAGCGATACCGACAGCACTCCCATAAGGAATTTCATAAAGCCGTCCTTCTTAAAGAAGAAGGATAAGACCATAAGAGGAAGTGACAGTATCATGGAAGATATGAACATCCTTGTTGCAAGGTACTGCTCCTCCCACCAGAAGGGGATCCACGCAAGGGCACCGGTGGAGCCTTTCATGTTCATCGACTTGGCCCATTGCCCGATCTCGTTTGCATCTCTTGTAAGTGTATCTTTCGTAAACTTCCATGGAACATCAAACAGATCGATCGCATCCACAGGATAGACGAGCCATCCGCAGATGATAACGTTCCTTATAAGATACGGTATGACAACGAGAATGCAAAGGGCGGCAGATACCGCGATCCCTTTGAAGTTTTTCTTTCTGATCATTATGACGAGCGGCCAGAGGGTGATCATCGTGATGACCGCCGCGGAGAGCTTGAAGCCGACAAGCGAAAAGGCACATACGGCAGCCAGGCAGTATCCGGCAAGCTTATTGCCATCGTTCTCGGCGCGGTAAACTTCCGCCAGCCTTATAAACAGCCAGATAACGAGACATACGGTTATGTAGTCGGATTCCGGAGAAGTGATCTCGAGAACGCAGACGAGAAAATAAAACACCGGCGCTATCCGCAGCAGATGGCAGAGGACGCCTTTTTCCGGTGACCGGATCCAACCATAGAAACTGTACATCAGCAGTATCGCAAACAAAAATCCGCTCATGGAATGGAGCGACTGTCCGCCCGTGATATCACGCATGGAAAATAGGGCGCAAAGTGGGAAATACGCGCTGTTATATGCAAGCCTTACGTGAAGACGCCCGAGCCCTTTTATGATCCCGTAATCTTCTATCCAGTGGATGGCCTGGGCATGATACAGTCCGGTATCATAGTGAAAAGTGCTGAGCGCGGTATAGTTGAGGACGAGCACAAACGTGATAAGACCGGCTATTACAAGAAGTACGGACCTTACGTTTTTAAGCTGCGAAGCCTTTGGCACAGCAAATACTTCGATTATGCTCTTTCGGTCAATGAATACGAATACAGCGCAGATAAGCATCAGGATGATGTTTGCCGCAAGTCCCACTCCTGCAAACAGAGAGAATAACTGTGCATATACCGTCGAGATGATAAGTCCTGCAACAACACGGTCGCACCAGTTAAAGGAAAGGTGCGAGCCCTCATCTATCAGTTTAGCGATCCGGGGGAGTATAAAGAATCCTAGAATATAACTGATAATATAGATGTAAATCCAGTTCGATAATGTGATCAGCATGATTGTCTATTATACTCGAATTATGTATAATTGCATAGTGCGTGCTAAATATTATTGTGGTATTATTTGCATAGTTTTTCTGGCGGCAGCTGCCGTGTTCTTCGGGGCGTCAACTCTTAGGGACCGCCCGGATGATACTGTGCTATTTAACGAGATATGCACGTCAAATGTTACGTGTGTAAGGGATGAGCTCGGAAACTATCCGGACTGGATAGAAATATATAACCCTACAGGCGCGACTGTCGACCTGTCGGGATACATTATCAGAAAATCATCGGATCCGGGAAACGGTATGTTTGTTATACCTGATAATACGCTGCTTGAGTGCGGTATGTATTATGTATGCGATCCCGGATTTACGCTCTCGTCCAAAGGCTGCTCTTTGGAACTTGTCGACAAAAACGGCGAGCGCGTGGACTTTGTTGATGTTCCGGCATTAAAGTATGATACCGTCTATGCCAGACAGACAGACGGGGCCAAAGAGTGGATCATTAAAGGGCCGACTCCCGGATACGAGAATTCCGACAGCGAAGAGATAGCTCCTGTTATAAGAGGTCTTGTAAAGCCTTCGAAGTCTTCCGGGTTTTATGAAGATGAATTTGACTTAAAGCTTAAGGCATCGACATGGGGCAGGACCATTTACTATACCGTTGACGGGAGCGATCCGAGAAAAGGCGGGACAGTGTATGGCGGGCCTATCCGCATAAAGGACAGGTCGGACGAGCCCAATGTCTATTCGGCCATAAGCGAGATCTCGCCTGATTATACGGAGGGCAGGATAAAGCTTCCGTCATCGCCTGTAGATAAGTGCACCGTTGTTCGGGCCGCCGAGCGTGACAATGCCGGAAGGTACTCGGAAGTGGCCACATATGTGTATTTTGTCGGATTCGGTAAAAGGGATGCTTACGACAATATGCCGGTCGTGTCGATAACAGTCGATCCGGATGATTTTTTCTCCCACGAAGACGGCAAAATGGTGATGGGCAGCAATTACGACAGGTTTGCCGAGGCCGGATTTCCCGAAGAATACGATGATCACAGGGCCAACTTCCTGGAAAGCGGACGCGGGAGCGAATGCGAAGTAAGCCTTAGCATATTTGATGAAGCACATCTCCCGGTACTTGATAAAAAGGCCGGGATCAGGATAAAAGGGATGTCCTCAAGGTGGGATGTCCAGAAGAGCTTTAACATAGTATTTCACAGGGCGGTCGGCGGCACCTACCGCGAATCGTTCACCCTGGATCGAAAATCACTTGATCTGCATTCCTTCTCCCTTGATAAGTGCGGACAGGATGAGCTTACCAAGATGAGAGATACGATCATGCACTACTGCATGGCAGGAAGCAAGTGTGCTGTCACGGACCGGATACCTTGCTGCGTGTTCTTAAATGGTGAATACTGGGGATTTTACTGGCTGGCCCAGCGTTATGATAAAAGCTTCTTCGCGGATACGTATAATGTCGACAGCAGCAGTGTTGCCGTTATCAATACGGATGAGACCGAGGATTACAGCCAGTGGATGTACGGGCTCGATAGAAGTGCGCTTATCGAGTACTATGCGGCCAATATCATCGCGGCGCATGAAGGCGATTGGCCGCATATGAACTTTACGATATGGGGAACATTTCTTGATACGGGTAAGCCCTATAATGACGGCAAGTTCAGACCCGTGATACTTGACATGAATTCCGATTCGATGATAGATCCGGCATTTGACTCGTTCTCTTACCTGACTGAGCGGTTCTATCCGTTCAGGGAAATGGTAAGTTCGGACAGTGATTTTAAGGCCGACCTTGCCTCCAAGATCGACGAGATGTGTGCAACAAGGTTTGAGCAGCAACATGTTCTTTCCATGATCGATGAGATCTATGGAAGGATCCGGCCCCAGATGATCATTGACAGGATAAGGTTTTCGGACTGCAGCCGCCAGGAGGCGGAAGAGTCTTTTGATAAGAACGTTGAGGTGATCAGGAACTTCTACAGGAGAAGATATGATCACCTGGATGCATATAAGGAACAGTTTATAAATGAAACGGAAGGGATGACAGATGACTGAAATGGAACTCAAATACGGGTGTAACCCGAATCAGAAACCGTCGAGGATATACATGGCGGATGGAGGAGATCTTCCGATAACCGTGCTGAACGGCCGGCCCGGATACATCAATCTGCTTGATGCATTTAACGGATGGCAGCTCGTTAAGGAACTGAAGGCCGCAACAGGGTATCCCGCTGCCACATCGTTTAAGCACGTAAGCCCGGCGGGAGCTGCGATAGGAAAGCCTCTTTCGGATACGCTGAAAAAGATATATTTTGTTGATGACCTCGGAGAGCTGTCTCCCCTGGCATGCGCATATGCAAGGGCAAGAGGTGCGGATCGGATGTCATCATTCGGTGATTTTGTGGCCTTATCGGATGTGTGCGATGTTCCGACAGCTCTGATGCTTAAAAGAGAGGTATCGGACGGGATCATAGCACCCGGGTATGAGCCCGAGGCTTTGGAGATACTTTCTGCCAAGAAAAAGGGAAATTATGCCGTTATTCAGATCGATCCCGGATATACTCCCGCGCCAATAGAGCATAAGGAAGTGTTCGGAGTCACATTTGAGCAGGGCAGGAATGAGATCGACATCAACGATTCTCTCCTTGAGAATATAGTTACAAAGAACAGGGATCTGTCGGAAGATGCAAAACATGATCTTCTGATATCACTCATAACGCTTAAGTATACACAGTCCAATTCCGTCTGCTACGTTAACGACGGCCAGGCGATCGGTATAGGCGCGGGCCAGCAGTCGAGAGTTCACTGTGCACGCCTTGCCGGACAAAAGGCAGACAACTGGCTGCTCCGCCAGAGCCCCAAGGTTATGCAGCTGCAGTTTGCCGAAGGGATCGGGCGTGCCGACAGGGATAACGCCATAGATAACTATATCGGCGATACATACATGGATGTCATCGGGGATGATGTATGGCAGAAGTATTTTGCGGTACGTCCCGACGTATATACTGCGGAAGAAAAGAGGGCCTGGCTTGATAAGGCAAGCGGTGTCTCACTTGGCTCGGACGCATTCTTCCCCTTCCGCGACAGCATAGACCGTGCCGCAAAGAGCGGTGTATCATATGTGGTCCAGCCTGGAGGATCTGTCAGGGATGATCTTGTTATAGAGGCCTGCGATGAGTATGGCATGGTAATGGTATGTAATAATGTCAGGTTGTTCCATCACTAGGAAATCCGTTCTTGTTATGGCGCTCACCCTCATAGGAGGAGTGGGCGCAATATATGGTGCGAAAGTGCTTACGGATCATTATCCTGTGATCGTGATAAACGAGGCCTGCTCTTCGAACATCAAGTGCTGCGAGGATGCGGAAGGCAACTTTCCGGACTGGGTCGAGCTTTATAACCGGTCAGAGGACAGTGTTGATATTTCGGGATACAGACTTACCGGGATATCCGTAGATCAAAAGGTGTTTTATACTGTTCCCGAAGGTACTGTCATGGACCCGGGAACATTTTATCTGTTCGATCCGGGATTTGTCATGCCGTCTGAAGGGTGCAGCCTTTATCTGTACGATAACAATAACATCCATCAGGATCATGTGAAGATCCCGAAGATGTTTTACGATACAACGTTTGCAAGAAGCGCCGATGGCGAAAATGACTGGTCGGTGCGATATCCGACGCCCGGATATGAAAATGCCGAGGGAGAAGTTGCGCCAACGCGGACAGACGGAAAGGTAACGGCATCCGTCGCACCGGGATTTTACCCGGAGGGGTTTGATCTGACACTTGACAGTAACGGATGGGGAAATAACATATATTACACGCTTGACGGAACTGATCCGAAGAAGGGCGGGATAGAGTACGTGGGGCCTGTCCGCATCGATGACAGGAGCAGTGAGCCTAACGAATACTCGATGATAGATGCTGTATCTCTTCGCTATAAGGAAGGAGATACGCCGCTTCCGGAGCATAATCTTGACAAGTGCACAACAGTCCGTGCCGTCTCGAAGGACAGGTTCGGCAGATTTACCGATACCTACACGTTCTCATATTTTGTCGGATTTGAGGGCAAAAAGGGCTACGATGACATGACCGTTATCTCGGCGGTTGCGGATCCTGATGACCTGTTCGGATATGATGACGGTATCATGGTCCTTGGCTTGCGCTATGACGAATATGTGGCAGCGGGCGAGCCTGAGGAATATGAAGGAAATGCTGCGAACTTTACGAGGCGCGGGCGCACATCGGAAAGAGATGCAAGCGTGGAGATATTTGATAGGACCCGTGATCTTGTTCTGTCAACCCCGGCGGGCCTTCGTGTTAAGGGCTTGTCGTCACGATGGGACGAGCAGAAGAGCTTTTCGATATTCTTCCGCAAGGGATACGGGGGAAGGAGCTTTGAGAGGTTTTCGACAGGAGATACCGCGTTTGATGTCCATTCGATCGCGCTTGAGAAGTGCGGACAGGACGAAGAGACGAAGATGGTCGATGTGATCATGAACAACTGCCTGAAGGACACCGGCTGTGCGGTAAGGGATGAGGTGCCTGCGGCACTCTTCCTTAACGGTGAGTACTGGGGATTTTACTGGCTGACACAGCGGTTTGACTCATACTATTTATCTGATATGTATGGTATAAATAAGGACAACGTCGAGTTCATGGACATGGAGAACTTTGAAGGTGACTCCGCCTGGAATGAGGACAACTTCGACCGTGATCTTCTCATAAAATACTATGCATCAAATATCATAACCGCGCACACGGGCGACTGGCCGATGTTTAACTTCAGGTTCTGGAGAACGCGCGAGGCTGAGGAGGACAGTGTGTACGGCGACACTAAGCTTAGGCCGGTGATATTTGACATGAACTCCAGATCGATGGATGATCCATCGGATGATACCTATGGGATGCTTTCCGAATTCTATCCGTTTAAAAAACTGGGGGATGAGGACGAGAACTTCACGAAGGATCTGTTTGCAGAGATAGAGCGCATGCGTTCTGATGAGTTTGAAACCTCAAGGGTCCTTGATATGATCGAAGATATCCGCTCGCAGATACAGGACCAGATGATACTCGATAAGATGCGATACTACGGCATGTCGGAAGAAGAGGCTGCCGCTGCATTTGATGAAGGCGTATCTGCCCTCGAAGATTTTTTCAAAAACAGGGGAGCATACCTTGATGGCATCCGTTAGACGGTTTTGTAGAAAGAATATCCACTATATCATTATTGCCCTGATAACTGTAGCTCTTGCGACGGGCGCCTGCCTCATTCGTGGAGGAAGTATTCGTGAAAGTGCGGTCATAAATGAGATCTGCACATCCAATGTGGCCTCCTGTATGGATGAGAACGGAGATTATCCCGACTGGATTGAAATATACAATCCCACAAACCATGATATTGATCTTTCGGGGTATATGGTAAATGATTCAAACAATTTTCTGAGAGAGCTCTTTGTCATCCCGAATGGAACGGTTATTGCACCGGGAGCTTTCTATCTTTTCGATCCGCATTTTCCCATAACTTCGAGCGGCTGCGTTGTCAGCCTGCTTGACGATAAGCGACAGTATGTTGACCGTATAGAGGTGCCCGGCCTTAAATATGATACTACCTGGGCACGTAATAATGACGGAGCCGATGAATGGAATATAAAATCACCCACTCCGGGATATTCTAATAGCGATGGAGAGATAATACCGCCCATTTCAAGGCTGGGAAGGGTTGCTATGTCAGCAGAATCCGGATTCTACGCAGATGATTTTGATCTGAGATTGTCCTCTCCGAATTATGGGTGGAGAATTTACTATACAGTTGATGGAACCGATCCGAAACAAAACGGACTGCAGTATACAGAGCCTATCCGCATTTATGACAGATCGAATGATCCAAATGTCTATTCAATGATAAAAGACGTATCACTTGAGTACATGGACGGTTTTGTTCACCCACCGTCATATCCCATTGATAAATGTACGGTTGTGAGAGCTGTTGCAATGGATGATAATGGGATCTATACGGAAGAGAGTATCAACACGTACTTTGTCGGATTTGATCAAAAGAGTGCTTATACGGGAATGAGCGTTGTATCAGCCGTGGTCGATCCGGATGATCTGTTTTCCAAAGAACGTGGAATAAGTGTTGTTGGGAAAAAATACGACGATTTTGTTGAGGCCGGCAAACCGGAGGATTATTCAGGTCCGAGAGCGAACCTTACAGAAAGAGGACGTGGGTCTGAGCGTCCGGTAAACATAGAGATATATAATGAAGATCACGTCCGCGTGCTCAAAAAGGATGCAGGTATCAGGATAAAGGGAATGTCCTCCAGATGGGATCTGCAGAAGAGTTTCAGTATTATCTTCAGAAGAGCATACGCGGGAAATTACAAGGAATCATTTAACATAGAAGGCGACCGGCTTGATCTTCACTCATTTGCGCTTGATAAGGGAGGTCAGGATGTCGGCACCAAAATGAAGGATACGATCATGGAACTATGTATGTCCGGTACTGACTGCGCAACAACCGGGCGATATCCGTGCTGTCTGTTCCTGAATGGTGAATACTGGGGATTCTACTGGCTGGCGGAGAGGTATGACAACAGTTTTATAGCGGATAAGTATGGGGTCGACAAAGATCAGGTATTATATAAGAATACGTATGATTTCGAATCGAACGAATGGGATGTAGGCAGTTTTGACAGACAGAGCCTTATTGACTGTTATGCCGCCAATACAATCATCGCGCATGCAAGAAACTGGCCCAACTTTAATTTCAGGGCATGGAAAACAATGGACGAAGAAGGAACCAAGTTCGGTGATGGCAGATACCGGCCGGTGATATTTGATGTTAACTCCGCGTCTATGGAAGAATATGAATACAATAACCTCGAGTATCTTTCAGAGAAATTCTACCCATTTATGCAGATGTGTTCGGATGATCCTGACTTTGCTACCGATCTTGTCGCCAGAATTGACGAGATGTGTGATAATGAGTTCAAACAGGAAAAGATACTGGGAATGATCGATGAGTTGTACTCGAGGATACATGATCAGATGATACTTGACCGCAGAAGATATGTTGATTGTACTGAGGAAGAAGCTGAGCGTTTTTTTGATGAGAGTGTCAATGTTCTTAAAACATTCTATATGAAGCGCTATGATAGTCTGAAGGTGTATGAGAAGGAATTTCTCAACGGTAAGTGAATGTATAAGGGGACACAATAATCCCCGAAAGTATTGAACCTTCGGGGATTTAAGAAATAGCGAGGAAGAGACTTGAACTCTTAACCTCCCGGGTATGAACCGGACGCTCTAGCCAGTTGAGCCACCTCGCCATATGTTGTAAGGAGGGACCCACGCCACTCCTTTAATTGAATCGTTCTTTCGATTCACAACCAACATTCGGCTTCGCCGAACGTCGCCGTGTCACGATCGCTACGCGATCCTGACATCTGGGACCTATAGGGCTCGAACCTATGACCCTCTGCTTGTAAGGCAGATGCTCTCCCAGCTGAGCTAAGATCCCTTAGTTCTTTGCAGAACATTTGAAATTATATAGGATGCCTCTGGCATTGTCAAGAAGAAATCATAACCCTGGAAGGCTTACAAAACACATGAAAACAATAGTATTTGATGAGAAAACAAATAAACGGCTCAGAATACTCGCACTGGCTGTGATCGTAATTCTGATATCCTGGCCGCCTCTTTTTATGAGCATGGCGAAGGGACATGACATGCTGTTTCATCTCCAGAGGATCGAGGGGATACGTGAGGACGCCTCCTGGCACAGTCTTCCGGTCCGCATGCAGTCCGGATGGATGCAGGGATACGGTTATCCGGTCTCTGTATTATATGGGGATATGTTCCTGTATATCGGGGCAATATTCAGAAAGATCGGACTGCCGGTGATGGCATCGTTCCGCCTGTTTTTGCTGTGTGTCAATACGGCAACGGTCGTGATCTCCTACTTCTCATTTAAAACATTCAATAAAGGCTGGGCACCTGTCATAGCTACGTTTGCATATACCGCTTCATCGTACCGGCTGGTTGATGTGTATGTAAGATCGGCGATCGGAGAGACTCTTGCGATCACGTTCTTCCCTGCCATAGTGGCGTGCATGCATATGATATATGTCGAGGCAGACAGAAAATGCAGGAGAAGATACGCGGTTATAATGTCATTTGCGTTTCTTGCGGTGATCCTGTCCCACACGCTTACAACGAGCATGATGCTGGTGGTACTGGCACTTTTGTGCCCGGTAAGTCTTGTGATCTTTGGTATAAAGGGTGAGCGATTAAGGCAGTTTGGGGATATTGTAATATCCGGGCTTCTGACGATCGTTCTGGCGGCTTTCTTTATAGTTCCGTTCCTTGATTTTTACCTGACTGCGGATATCGCATTTGCACTTGATAAGGTAAACCATATCCAGGGTGAAGGCGTAGATCTAGCGAGCCTTTTGGAGTTCGTATGTAATCCTTTTGAAAACGCAGCTTCCGAGATCCAGAGAACTCCGGGGCCCGTTCTTATGACAGCACTTGTCGTCGCACTCATATATATCGCTTATTCATTCGTACGTAAGGTTAAGTTTGCAAACCGTGGCAGGATGATTTTCGAAGCGGGTTCTTCGCTCCTTCTGCTTTTGATGTCATCAAGAGTATTTCCGTGGGACTGGATAGAGGAAAACGTTCCGGTTGTAGGCGGGATAGTGACTGCGATAGAGTTTCCCATGAGGTACCTTGCATTTGCCATAGTGTTCCTGGCTTTTCTTACGTGCGACCTGTTTGGTGCGCTGTTTGCGGCATCCGGGGATGAGGGTGCCAAGTCAACGGATATGCGTCACAAAGTGATAGAGGGGGGGTGCTATGCGATAGTATGCCTGCTCTGTATATTCAATATCGCACAGCTTTGTGTTCATAGTCGCACATATGATAAGAGGGCTGATTTTGCAACAAGGGAAGATCTCGGTGTGTGGGAATATTATTCGATGGACTTCCAGCTTGCAAACTCTACCGTTGAGAACTTACCGCTCGGCCTTGTGTATGAAGGGCTTGAGAGTATGGAGGTATTATCGCGCAACAGTAATGATTTTCAGATCGCGGCAACTTCCGGGCCCGAGTACGGGTGGATCCAGCTGCCGGTATTTAACTACAAGTATTACCATGCCGAGGATCTTCAGGATCCCTCCAAGAAGTTTGAGATCCATGACGGAGGCAACCGCACTGTAGGCGTACTCCTTCCCGGCAATTATTCGGGAATAGTTCACATCTACTGGCAGGAGCCGATCCTGTGGCGGATAACCGAACTGATTTCGCTTCTGACGTTCATTTTATGTGCAGTATATTTGCTCAGATCAGCCAAGCCAAAATGAAACAGTGGGGACGGTCCTATATGTTTCAAATGAAACAAAAAGGACCGTCCCCACTGTTTCATTTTGGCATTCGGTAATGTATAATACATAGGCATGTTGGTTTGAAAGGGCAAAGGTTATGTTTGATGTAAAAAAAGTGACTGATGAGTGTGTCGCATGGATACGGGAATTCTTTGAGGAGAACGGAAAGGGATGTAATGCCGTGCTCGGTATATCGGGCGGTAAGGATTCATCCGTTGCCGCTGCGGTATGTGTGGAAGCGCTTGGGAAGGACAGGGTTATAGGTGTTCTCATGCCAAACGGTGAGCAGCCGGATATCGATATGGCACACCTCTTGTGCGAGCACCTTGGCATCAGGAACCTGACTGTAAATATAAAGGGATCATATGATGCATTGGTTGCGGCAATTCCGCAGGAGTTGTCGGAGCAAAGCAGGATCAATCTTGGTCCCAGGATCAGGATGGCTACCGTATATGCGGTATCTCAGAGCAATAACGGAAGAGTCGTAAATACCTGCAACCTTTCTGAGGACTGGGTTGGAT
>JAFRIL010000047.1 GCA_017432845.1 Lachnospiraceae bacterium
ATGAACTTGGTCGTCCTGGCCTCTTTTACAAATGCCAGAAGCGTGGAATCATAAACAGGCACGGGGATCACCTTGTTCTTCTCATCTCCCTCGTAGAACTGCGTAACGTCCTTTCCGCCCTTTTTATCCAGAAACGGCAGATATTTAAGGAGCTTTACCAGATCATCCCTGTATTCTTCAATGATCTGTTCGCGTAGATTGACTTCCTGCCCGTACATGCCCTGTCCCCTTTAAAATCCTTGAATTTATTGCAATTATCGGTCTTTCTTATTATAATATATAATCGTCAAAAGTCAAAACAAGTTAGAGGTTTTGCCGTGAAAATCCGCGCTTTTATCGACCCCGGCATAGAGACTCTGCCGCAAAGGCAGAAGATCGCAGAATATATCGGGCTCTTTATCATAAGCACGCTGCATCTCCTGCTGTTCTCACTGTGGACCAGCCCGTTCTACCCGAAATGGTACGGATGCGACGCCAGCTTCTTCACACTCGTCGGACGAGGGATCCTTGAAGGAAAGATCCCATACCGAGATTTTTTCGACCTGAAGGGTCCTTATTTCTTCCTGACAGAAGCTTTAGGGCAGCTTTTTGCCCATGACAGGACAGGGGCATTTATAATACAGGTTCCGTTTGCATTTGCCTCACTCGTTCTGATGTACGAGATCGCGCTTCTGTTTGTTTCAAAGAAAAAAGCGCTGTTTGTGCTTATCGTATACCTCTGGGGCAATATCACGACTCTCTGGGGAGGCAATACTCTGGAAGAATTTGCTCTTCCGCTTTCACTTGCCTGCATGTACATTGTCCTTCGGCCCCTTGTTAAAGAGCACAGATCATTTGATGAACTCTCATTTACGACGCTGACGGTACTTGGTATCGTCCTCGGGATCGACATTTTTTCAAAGATCAGCGTTGCGGCGCCTGTTCTGGGAATCCTTGCCGGGATCATGTACTATGACATCAGCCGGAGGAGGTTCAAAAGGCTCGCCCTGGTCGTTATATACGCTCTTTTGGGAGTTGCCATAGCATCTCTTCCGGTGATCGTATTCTTTGGCGCGCGCGGGGCACTTTCCGACATGCTGTTCTGTCTGTTCGGCCTGGGATTTTCACGCGGGACCAATTATTACGAGAGTTTTAACCTGACCTGGGAGATGAAACTGTCGGGTTGCATATTTGCCTTCGTATTTGCCGTTTTACAAAGGGATCGGATCCGGAATGAGGTATCGGTCATACTCATGGCCATGTCGGCCGCAACGTACCTTCTGTTGCATCTGGGAACACCCTTTCACTACTACTTCACAACGGTATATCCGGCTCTGTCACTGGCACTTATACTGTTCCTGAAGATATATGATCCGCTCATAATATTCGAAAACTGGAAACAGGCCGTCAGCATCGCATGTTTTTTCCTGTTTCTTGTCTATTACGTCCCGACGGGCATCGATAACTTCAAAACTGTCATTTATGACCGGAATTTCGAATCGTCGGACGATTTCGTCAAAAATGCTACGGATATCGGGGCACTTATCCCCGAATGCGACCGGCAAAGCGTATTTTCGTTCATGATCGACATGCAGATGTTCGAGGTCAACGACATAACGCCATGCTGCAGATATGTTGTCAATCTGCCGTTTTTTATCGAACTGTACCCCCGGGCACTTACGGATATCCTCGACATGCTTGACAAAGAACCGCCCAAATGGCTCATAATCGGAGATGCTTTTTCCGAGAATCTCCCCGAGATATATGACTCAGTCATCGAAAAATACGACTGTATTTACGAAAATCAGGCCGGTCATCTGTTCCTGTACAGGCAGGACCAGTGACCCGGGACCAAACAGGAGGACACAAAATGCCGGAAAACAAAGATGATCTTACCATTTCACTCGAAGGAAGGATTGATTCCAACAATGCGTCGGAAGTGGAGAATATGATATTCTCCAGACTTGAGGGCAAGGATGCTTCCGCTGTCACGCTTGATGCCGGGGCATTGAAGTATATCTCAAGCGCCGGTCTTCGTGTGATACTTCGCCTTAAAAAATCATGCGACACAGTTAAGATCGTTAACGTCAATCCCGACGTCTACGGAATACTTGAAATGACCGGATTTACGGAGATGCTCCCGGTCGAGAAGGCCTACAGGAAGGTTTCCGTGGAAGGATGCGAGGAGATAGGCCGCGGTGCCAACGGTACCATATACCGGATCGACCAGGACAATGTCGTAAAGGTCTACAACAACGCAGATGCTCTTGATGACATCAAGCACGAGCGTGAGGTCGCAAAGCTTGCACTCATTCTCGGGATCCCCACCGCGATCTCCTACGATGTCGTAAAGGTCGGGGACAGTTACGGCTCCGTTTTCGAGCTGCTAAATGCCAAGTCATTCTCCAATATACTGGCAAACGATCCCGATAAGATAACCTGGTGTGTCAAAGAGTTCGTCAAGATGCTCCACAAGATCCACGATACCGAGGTTCCCGACGGGAAGCTCCCCGATATGCAAAAAACAGCGCTTGACTGGGCCACTTTCATGAAGGATTATCTGCCCGAGGAGGACGGAAACAAGTTGTATGCTCTTGTCGAGGCCGTACCGTACAACAATCACATGTTACACGGTGACTATCATACAAAGAACCTCGAGCTGCAGAATGATGAGGTACTGCTTATAGATATGGATACGCTCGCCGTCGGACATCCCGTATTTGAGCTCGCATCGATGTTCAATTCATTTGTGGGATATTCGGAGTACGATCCCGAGGTAATACGCCATTTCCAGGGCTTTGACAATAAAACAGGACGTGCATTCTGGGATATGACCCTCAAGGAATACCTTGATACTGATGATGCGGCAAAGATCAAGGAGATCGAGGACAAAGCGCGCGTCATTGGCTATACCCGTATGATACGACGCTCAATAAGGCGCAAAGGTCTCGAGACCGAAAAAGGACGCGAAGAGATCGAACTTTGGAAGGGCGAGCTGCAAGAGCTCCTCAAAACGGTCGATACTCTGCTGTTCTGATATTCTTAAAAGGATTTTGAATCTGATGGAACAAAAGAAGATAGATCTTCACATGCACTCTACGGTCTCTGACGGAACAGATTCCCCGAAAGAGATCCTGCAGAAGGTCAAAGAGGCCGGAATAGGGATTTTCGCCCTTACCGACCACGATGACATAATGGGATGCATGATGCTGGAAAACATGATAGGTGAAGGAGATCCGGCCTTTATACCCGGAGTTGAGTTCTCCTGCCAGGATGAAGACGGAAAATACCATATCCTCGGTTTCGGATATGACTCATCCCGCCGTCCGATACTGGATGTGCTGGACGAGGGGCACCTGTACAGAATGGATAAGCTTAACAAGCGGCTTGGTTTTATCGCCTCTGAATTCGGATTTACTTTTCCGTCCAAAGAGATCGACAAGCTTCACGCACTGTCAAGTCCCGGAAAGCCACATATCGCCAATCTTATGGTCAAGTACGGCTATGCCGTTGACAAAAAAGATGCGATAGACAACTATCTTAACAAAAAATCATTTCCGGGTGATTATGTCCGCCCCGAAGAGGCGATCCGTGGTATCTTAGGAAGCGGCGGCGTACCGGTTCTTGCCCATCCCGCATACGGAAGCGGCGACCAGCTCATACTCGGAGACGAGATGGACAAGCGTCTTAAGAAGCTGATAGGTTTCGGCCTTCAGGGAATGGAAACATTCTACTCCGGATTTACACCCAAGATCGAGGAGGAAATGATAGGATTTGCGGAAAAATACGACCTGTACATGACCGCCGGCAGCGATTATCACGGCAGGAACAAACTGATCCCGCTGGGAGATACAAACCTTCCCGATGATGCGGCGTGGCCCAACGGGCTTGCACGATTCATAAAAAAGATGGCAGAATGACCTGCCATCTTTTTTATTGCCAAATATGCGGCATTCTGAAGAGTCATCGTCCTCATCTTCAGCGGCTTCTTCCGGCTCGGATTTTACAGCTTCTGTTTCTTCTGTGTTTTGTGCGGTTTTGGCTTCTTCCGAAACTTTTTCTTCTGAGACGGTTTCTGTGACAGCTAC
>JAFRIL010000003.1 GCA_017432845.1 Lachnospiraceae bacterium
TGATATCGGCTATAACACCGTATGTGAGCGGAAATGTGACCTTGATGTTGTCAGGCGCTTTTTCATACATTGTAAAAGCGTCATCACCGTACGCAAACAGATTACGTCTGTTCTGAATGGCGATCATATTTTTGTGCGACACTATATGGTCCGTGAATCCGTTATATATTTTGATGTTATAGGTACCAAGATCTATACCGAAAGCATTGATGGCCAAAACGATTTCCTCGTATACATACTATATCTAGCATATTTTACCATAATGGTCGCTAGATGTATATATCAACTATTTTCTCATCACACAGCTTCTGAAGCGATGTAAGTATCCCAAGCTTGGCATGCTGCCACGTCAGTCCTCCCTGGAAATAAACTGCATAAGGAGGCTTGATCGGCCCGTCAGCAGACAGCTCTATGGAGCTTCCCGAAACAAATGCACCCGCAGCCATTATCACCGGGCTGTCGTAACCGGGCATATCCCAAGGCTCGGGCGTAAGATGCGAATCGACCGGAGCGGCAGATTGAATTCCTTCGCAAAAAGCCCTTACAGCGCGCTCGGATCCTAGCGTTACCGCCTGTATTATATCGCATCTTTTTTCCGTTGAATTGGGGATCACCGAAAATCCCAGCTTTTCATAAATATTTGCCGCAAATATAGCGCCTTTAAGTGCTGATGCCGTAACGGTCGGTGCCAAAAACAGACCCATAAAAAGCGTTCTGTTAAGATCGAGCGTTGCCCCGACTTCTTTTCCCAGTCCCGGCGATGTCAGACGGTAGGCGGCTTTTTCGATGCATTCCTTCTTGCCGGCTATATATCCGCCCATAGGTGCCAGACCGCCGCCGGGATTTTTGATGAGCGATCCGACTGTCATATCGGCTCCCACATCGGAGGGTTCAACAGTATCGACGAATTCCCCGTAGCAGTTGTCGACCATGATGATGATATCATCTCTTAATGATCTGACATACCTTATCGCCTCTCCTATCGATCCTACCGAAAGGGAAGGCCTTGTCTGATAGCCTTTTGAACGCTGGATCGCAACAAGTCTTGTCTCGGGTCTTATCGCAGCCTTTATTCCTTCAAGATCAAATGATCCGTCAGCTTTAAGGTCAACCTGTGAATATGTTATGCCGTATTCGGAAAGCGAGCCAACGCTTTTTCTGATACCTATCACTTCTTCAAGCGTATCGTAAGGCTTTCCTGTTATCGACACCATGTTATCGCCCGGCCGAAGCTGGGATGAAAGAGCGACGGAAAGCGCATGCGTGCCGCAAGTCATCTGTGGACGCACAAGGGCATCTTCCGTTGAAAATACTTTAGCATAAACCTTTTCAAGAGTATCTCTTCCGATATCGTTATAACCGTACCCGCTTGAGGGAGTAAAACAGGCCTCACTTACCCTGCACTGCCTCATCGCGTTTATGACTTTAAGCTGGTTATACTCGGCAGTCTCGTCTATCCCGGAGAACCTGTCGCGTAGGTTATACAGTATCTTTTCACCGAATTCGTATACTTCTTTTGAAATACCGCATTTTTCGTAGATTCCGGTCTTATCCATGTATTATCCCTTTCCGGGTAAGCTCCTTACACATATTGTCAATGATATCCCCGTCATTGATATCGATAAATATCACATCATCAGTACGGCGTGCCCAGGTGATCTGTCTTTTTGCATAGTGGCGTGACTGTTTTTTGATCATATCCGTTGCTTCATCAAGTGTACAGTTCCCCTCGAGGTAGTCTATGATCTCTTTGTATCCGATCCCGTGCATGGATACGTGTTCTTTTGTAAGGCCATCTGCTGTAAGCCTTCTTACTTCGTCGACAAGACCATTATCCATCATCTTGTCAACACGTCTGTTTATCCTGTCATATATTACATCCCTGTCATCGTTTAAGAAAAAATAGCAGAAATTATATGGGCTGTTATTTTCCATGCTTTTACTGTTATGATCGGAAATCATATCACCTGTCTGGCGGTAATACTCAAGCGCACGTATGACTCTTTTGTGATCGTTCTTATGGATCTTTTTTGCAGCAACAGGATCGACCGCTTCAAGCAGTTGATGTACATGCTCGCTCCCTTTTTCATCAAGCAGTTCATAAAGATACTCACGATACTGCGTCAGTTCATCTGCAATGGAAAAATCTATATCATAAAGCACGCTTTGGATATAAAACCCTGTTCCGCCAACGATCACAGGTATCCTGCCGGAAGATGTGATATCCTCAATAGCCCCGGTTGCCATTTGCTTGAATGTAACTATGTTAAAATCATCCGACGGATCACATACATCGATGAGATAATGCGGGATGCCTTCCATCTCTTCATGCGTTATCTTGGCTGTCCCTATATCCATCCCCCGGTATACCTGCATCGAATCAGCTGATATGACCGAGCCGCCTATCTTTTTACAAAGTTCTATCGAAGCTTTTGATTTTCCGACTCCGGTCGGGCCTGATATTATGACCAGATCCTTCATCAGACGATCCTCTTGAACATCTTTTCAATATCCGCTTTTGTAAACGATACTATTGTCGGACGCCCGTGCGGACAGTTATACGGGTTATCAAGGGCCAGAAGCTGGCCTATCAGGCTGTCGGCCTCTTCAAAGGTCATATACGTGTTTCCTTTTACTGCAGCCTTACAGCTCATTGTCGCGATCCTGTCGTTTACGGCATCGGGTTCCTTAATGTTCCTGTTTGCGGCAAGATCATCTATAACGCTTATAAGATAGTCCTGAACACTTATCCCAAACAGTTCGGAAGGAACAGCGGTCACGGCATAATCGTATCCACCGAAATGTTCCAGCATAAAGCCCATACGCTTAAAATCATCCATATGAGACTGTACGCACTCTTCCTGCGACAGACTTAGCGATATGATATAAGGAGGCCTTACCATCTGGGAAGTTACCGTATTATTTCTGACCATTGCCATGATCTTCTCATATTTGATCTTCTCGTGCGCCGCATGCTGGTCGATGATATACAGCTTTTCCTCAAATTCAATGAGCCAGTACGTCTCAAACAATTGACCTATAATACGGTGTTTCTTAACGTTTTCTTCGGCAAGGAACCCTTCGCCCCAGAGAGTCTCCTGCTCATAAGACGTCTCTTTGACGGGCTCAAAAGACTGTATGATGTCCTCTTTATAGCCTTCTACAGCCTTTTTTTCGAATGGTTCGGGAATGTACTTCTCTATATTCTCCGGTTTGGCCGAAACGGTGGGCTTATCTTCTTCAGGTTCAGCATTTTTTTCAATAGCTTCGGGGGCAGCATCAACTATAAGTTCCTGCCTCGTTATAGCCTGATAAACGGCATCTTTTACAAGATCATATATCTCTTTTTCATCGGAAAAACGGATCTCGGTCTTTGCGGGATGCACGTTGACATCAAGAAGTTCTGACGCGATCCTGAAATACATGATCAAAAAAGGAAAACGGTGAAGCATAAGAAACGGTTTATATGCTTCCTCGGCAGCAGATGACAGAACACTGCTCTTTACATATCTTCCGTTCACAAAGAATATCTCACAGTCCCTGTTGCCTCTTGCGGTAACGGGCTTTCCCGCATATCCGGTGATACTTACCTTACCGTTATCAAGTGATATATCGCATAATGATCTTGTTATATCACGTCCAAATACCGCATAAACATCGGACCGGATATCACCGAGCCCGTCGCTTGACAGCTTAAGTGCCCCGTTTACCGTATACTTAAATGCGATATCCGGATGTGACAATACTATCTTTTCCATAATGGAAGTGATCTGGTTGCCTTCCGTCATGGCGCTTTTTAAGAATTTCTTGCGTGCGGGAGTATTAAAGAACAGGTTTCTTACTATGATGGTTGTTCCGTCCGGAATACCGGCCTCGTCAAATGACGCTTCCCTTCCGCCCTCGATACGGTAGCAATACCCAAGTACGTCTTTGGGCCGCTTAGACATCATTTCAACCCGTGATACTGCGGCTATCGAAGAAAGAGCCTCTCCGCGAAATCCAAGTGTATGTATCGTACACAGATCATCCGCATCCTTTATCTTGCTTGTGGCATGACGCAAAAAAGCAAGCGGGATGCTGTTTTTTTCGATACCGCAACCGTTGTCTGTAACCCTTATCAGATCGATACCGCCGCCTTTTATCTCAACGCTGATGTTTTTGGCTCCGGAGTCGATCGCATTTTCAACAAGCTCTTTTACGACTGATACGGGTCTTTCCACAACCTCTCCGGCTGCTATACGGTTTATTGTTTTTTCATCAAGTATATTGATCATATTACCATCTGTTCTTAAGTCTGCTCTGTAACATTGATAAAGCGTTCAGTGCCTCAACGGGAGTCATGTTATCACAGTCAAGGTCCATAAGCTGCGAAATAACCTCTTCGTCGCTGACCGTATCAAACAGTGACATCTGTCCCCTGTCAACATCGTCACCTTTTTGAAGTATCGCTTTCTTGGGTGTTACCGACGCTATAGACCTGACACTTGCGGAAATGTCATTCTCGGAAAGCTGGGCCACAAGCTCGTTTGCCCTGCTTATAACCCCTTCGGGAAGTCCTGCAAGCTTTGCTACTGCTATACCGTAACTCTTGTCCGCTCCGCCTTTTACTATCTTACGAAGGAATACTATCGTGTCTTTCTGCTCTTTTACGGCGATACAGTAGTTATTGACACCGGCTATCTTTCCTTCCAGCTCGGTCAGTTCGTGATAATGAGTGGCAAACAGTGTTTTGGCGCCAAGCAGTTTAGTGTTACTTATGTATTCAATAACCGCCCATGCTATCGACAGCCCGTCAAATGTGGAAGTTCCGCGGCCTATCTCATCGAGTATCAGAAGGCTCTTTGAAGTCGCATTTCTTAGGATGTTCGCAACTTCGGTCATCTCCACCATGAATGTCGACCTGCCGCTGGCAAGATCGTCACTGGCCCCGACTCTTGTAAATATCCTGTCAACGATGCTGATATTGGCAGATCTTGCAGGAACGAATGATCCGATCTGAGCCATGAGCACTATGAGTGCCACCTGACGCATATATGTTGATTTTCCGGCCATGTTGGGGCCGGTTATGACACTTATCCGGTTGGTGGAGTTGTCCAGATATGTGTCATTTGCGACAAACATCTCATCCTTTGTAAGAAGCTCGACAACCGGATGTCTGCCGTCCCTGATATCTATGATCCCCTTCTCATTAAGCGAAGGCCTTACATAACCGTTAGCCGATGCCACATACCCAAGCGAGGAATATGCATCCGCGAGCGCGATGATCCCGGCACTTTGCAGTATCCTGTCAACCGATAGAGATAAGGTATTGCGAAGCTGTGTGAACAGATCGTATTCAAGCGAGAACAGCTTGTCTTCGGCATTTAATATAGTATCTTCCAGATCTTTAAGGCGCGCGTTCGTGTATCTTTCGGCATTTGACAATGTCTGTTTTCTTATATAGTCTTCCGGGACAAGTTCCAGGAATGAATTCGTAACTTCGAAGAAATACCCGAATACATTATTGTATTTTATCCTCAGGTTCTTGATCCCGGTCCTTTCGCGGTCAGTCTCTTCAAGTTCAGCCAGCCATCTTTTTCCGTCTGTCTTGGCACTTCTTAAACTGTCGATCTTTTCCGAATAACCGCTCTTTATTATTCCGCCCTCTTTGATCGTTATCGGCGCATCCTCGCTGATGCAGTCATCGATAAGTACCAGAAGGTCTTCAAGTGTATCAAGGTCTTTGCATAGATCTCTTACGGCCTTTGAAGACGAATCCAGAAGAAGCGTTTTGATCGGCGCTATCATCCTTATCGAATTGGCAAAAGCAAGCAGATCACGGGGATTGGCCGAACGGTAATTGATCTTACCCATCAGTCTTTCAAGATCGTATACGGGATTTAAATATTCCCGCAGTTCCTCGCGCAGGATCAGATCTTCAGTAAATGCCTGTACCGCATCGAGACGCTCATTTATCTTTGCCTTATCGGTAAGCGGCTGCTCGAGAAAAGAGCGAAGGAGCCGTGCACCCATGGCTGTCTTGGTCTTATCGAGAACATACAGCAGAGAACCTTTCTTGGTCTTATCAAGCATCGTCTCCGTAAGTTCAAGATTACGCCTTGTAGCACAGTCAAGTATCATATAATCGGATACGGAATAGACCTTGATGTTCCTGATCTGTTCGATGCTGCTCTTCTGTGAATTCTCGAGGTATAACATCAGTGCGCCGGAGCTTACCGTTACGGCAGACGGCCCCGTCAGTCCAAGTCCGGACAGATCCGAGACTTTGAAGTGGTCCTTAAGCGCGCGAGTGCATGCATCATCATCGAACATCCACGGTTCCACGGGATATACAGCCACATGCAGATGATCCGACAGATCGTTAAAATCATAACCCGAGACAGTAAATGCCTCGTTACAGATGATCTCGGACGGTGAATACTTGTAGATCTCATCGTTAAGTCTTGCCGAATCTGATACATACGTTGCAAGAAACACACCTGTAGTTATATCGGAAACTGCTATTCCGTACATATTCCCGGCATAGTATATACACATGATATAGTTATTTGCTTCTTCGGAAAGCATATCCATATCAATATTGGTACCGGGCGTGGCTATACGTGTGACCTCGCGCTTTACAAGACCCTTTGCTTCCTTAGGATCCTCGACCTGCTCGCAGATAGCGACTTTATAGCCCTTTTGCACCAGTCGGTTTATATATACCTGGGCTGAATGGAAAGGAACACCGCACATAGGGGCACGTTCCGACAGACCGCAGTTCTTGCCGGTAAGCGTAAGCTCCAGTTCCTTTGATGCAGTTATCGCATCGTCAAAGAACATCTCGTAAAAATCACCGAGTCTGTAAAAAAGAATACAGTCACGGTAATTTTCCTTCGTTTCCATATATTTTTGCATCATTGGAGACATTTTTTCGCTCATTTACTGCCTCTTAAAGCCGAATATAATGATCTTCCGCTGCGGCTTCGCGTCAATTCGCACAGTTTTAAAGCGGTAAAACCTATAAAACGCGTCATTTCGCGATCGGATGATACGGCATCTCTTATTGTCTTTTCAAGTTCGTCATACGATATATCCCGGCGCATATTGATAAAATCTATTATGATCATGCCGGACATATTTCTGAGAATGAGCTGTCTTGCTATCTCAACTGCCGCCTCTTTATTTACGGACAGAAAAGTCTCTTCCCTGTCCGCCTTTTTGTCATTAGATGCGGAGTTGACATCGACCGCATATAGACTCTCGGTATGCTCGATCGTAATATATGCTCCGCTTTTTAAATAAACCTTTTTAGAAAGAGCCTCGGATATTTTAGCATTAAAACTATAAAGATTACAAAGGCCGACAAGCTTATCTTCGTAAAATCTCAGACTGACCCGGTCGGACACGCTGACCGGACCGGACAAAGAATCGAATTTACTGTTAAGAATGCTTCTTATCTCTTCATTGTCTGTAACGATAATAGATACTCCAGATCCTTGCAGATACATTATATCTTCGACATAAGACGGTAACGGACTGTAAAGCACGGTGTATTGCGGAGTGTGCAGGCTCCTTTTCCTTATGTCATCAAGCAGATTTTTTATACGTACGATCTCGTCTTCCGCCTTCTTAATACCGTCTTCATCGTAATATGCTGCTGTTCTTACTATGATACCGATATCATATTTCTCTGAAAGTGCCTGAAATTTTTCTGCGATGGCTCCTTTTTCTTCTTTTGGTATAAGGGATGATACTTTTACAGATCTGTCATCCGATACGACCGCATATTTGCCTGCGATAGACAGTTTGTCGGTAAACAGTGCCTTTTTATCGTCATATGCTTCTTTTTTAAGCATTAGAGGACATACGCTCTGTCCTTTCATCGCTTTATTAATAAATCCTGTGCTGTTTTTTTCATACTGGATAAAAGTTGCTTTGATATTGTCAACACAACGCTCTGCCCTGCAGTTTATGATACTGCCGACAGGTGTCTCGTCAAGGCTGTCATAGACGTAAATATGCTCTGCCCTGCCGTCTTTTATATGCATCAGGACATATTTCTCATCATATATTGTAAATACGGCAAAATTGTCAGCCATCGATGTTACTTCCTATAAGATCGAGTGATATCAGCTTATCTTCGATCAAAGTGTACTGATCTATCCTTTTTATCAAAAGATCCTGTGATGTATATGATTTTTGCGAAGCTTCAAACAGTGCGTTTATCACAAGCTCGGGTTTGATATTATCGATCGATCCGGAACTTATCATCATGTTTACCGTATCATCCTCATACGTAAGTTCATGGATCAGCGGCCTGATGTTGATCATCCTCTCGCTCTTTTTGCTCTTTTTTGTGACCATCATCTCTTCTTTTGACAGCAGCCCGGAAATGAGCATGTTTATGTCTTCCGAAGGCTTTTTGCAAAACTTTACCGAGTAAGAAGCTGCCTTTACGGCGGCCATGGCATTTTCGCATTTTTCCGGAAGTGCGCGAAAAGAGCTTATGTATATCCCGTCAACAGACTGTTTGTGAAGATGCATTATAGCCTCTTTAGTTGTAATGCTTTTTGTAAGGACAACATCCGCATATTCTCCGGTGCTCTCCATTCCCAGGGGCAGCGGCGGCGTAAATGACAGAAGCTGATGGGGCGAAAATCCTTCCGAGTAAGCTACCGGTATACCGCTTCTTACAAAGAGCTTCTGGAAATACCTCATCACGTCAAGATGCCCTATATATACGAGTGCCCCCGTTTTGGAAAACCTGATCCTAACTTTCATGACACTCTCCGACTCCGTATCTGGCAGCACCGCATCCGCTGCATTTTTGTCTGCAGTTGGGTGTGACCTTTTCATTCTTTGCGTTTATGTATTCTCTTATGAGAAATTCCTTGGTAACCCCTGTATCAATGAAATCCCACGGAAGTATCTCTTTGGTATCTCTTTCGCGGTTATAGTAAAATGCTGGATCAACACCGGTCTCCTCAAATGCCTCCTGCCACGGCTCATATCTGAAGGTCTCGGTCCAGGCATCAAAAATGCAGCCCTTTTCATAGGCTCTGACCAAAACTTTTGACAGTCTTCTGTCGCCCCTTGCAAATACACCTTCAAGTACGGAAACGTCGGCAGCGTGCCAGTTATATTTGATGCTTTTGAAGTTGAGCTGGCGTCTCATCGCTTTGTTGACAACGTGTGCTTTATACCTGAATTCATCCATCGTATTCATTTTGGCCCACTGAAAAGGAGTAAAGGGTTTGGGCACAAAAAAGGATGTCGAAGAGACAATACTGACCTTGCCCTTCCTCTCCTCTTTTGGTATCAGGTCATAATACAGTTTTGCGATCTCATTTGAAAGAGTTGCTATGGCTTCCATGTCATCTTCTGTTTCATACGGAAGCCCTAACATGAAATAAAGCTTCACTCTTGTCCAGCCGCCAAGAAATGCCTGACGGCAGCCGTTTAATATATCATCGATCGTCAATCCTTTGTTAATGACATTTCGCATTCGCTGACTTCCTGCTTCAGGAGCAAATGTTATGACCGATTTTTTGACATCCTGGACTTTCTTCATGACATCCAGAGAAAATGCATCAACTCTCAGTGAGGGAAGACTGATGTTAACGTGTCTGTCGGAGAATTCATCTATCAGGAAATTGCAAATCTGTTCCAGTTCGGGATAATCTGATGATGACAGGGATGACAGACTTATCTCGTCATACCCCGTGTTTTTGATCATCTCTTTCGCGATCTGTTCGAGCTTTTTTTCATCTCTTTTTCTGATGGGTTTATAAACGCTTCCGGCCTGGCAGAAACGGCAGCCTCTGATGCAGCCTCTTTGTATCTCAAGTACGGCTCTGTCCTGAGTGGCCTTGATATAAGGTACGACGGGCTTTGTGGGATAATAAGTATCCGTAAGGGATCCGACGATTTCTTTTCTGATAACTGACGGCATACCGGTTGATGCATCAAAACTCTTTATCGTGCCGTCATCGTTATATGACACGGAATAAAACTGCGGCGCATAAATACCGGGTATATTACCGGCCTTCTTCAGAAAATCACATCTAGTGGTTTTATCCCTTTTATGCTCTTTGAAAAGATCGATGAGCAAGCGGTAGCTTGTCTCCCCTTCACCTATATATACAAGATCAAAGAAATCGGCAACAGGTTCCGGGTTATACGCACAAGGACCTCCGCAGATGACAATCGGATCGTCTTCGCCCCTGTCGGTGGCATAAAAGGGTATGCCGGAAAGGTCGAGTACCTGCAGGATGTTTGTATAGCACATTTCATACTGCAAAGTGATCCCGAGAAAATCAAAATCACCGATGTTATCCTGGGATTCAAGAGCAAACAGAGGGATCTTCTTTTCCTTCATTATCGCAAACAGATCGGTCCATACCGAATAGACACGCTCACACCATACATCCTCAAAGGAATTGAGCATATCATACAGTATCTGTATGCCGAGGTGTGACATGCCTATCTCATACAGGTCGGGAAAACACATCGCAAAGCGGATCTTATCTTTCGGATCCTTTATCACGGCGTTTACTTCATGTCCGATATATCTTGCCGGCTTATCTACCGACAGCAGTATTTCTTTTGAAAGTGCCAGTTTACTCATGCTTTCTTACTATAACATAAGAAAAGACGTATTTACATACGCCTTTTCCCGATTGCTATGTCAATTACAGCCTATCTGCGTTTTCTGTAATCGGTATATACTTTGGTGTCATCATGAACATTTCCGGTGTATTCATCACCGTCCGACCGGTCATAATGCTGGAATTTGTATCCGCTGTGATAAGGAGGATCCACCCATGCCTTCTCGCCGTCACGGGTCCATTCGTAATCGATGAAGTCCCCGGTCATCGTGTCATAGAACTCCACTTTATGCTTTTCGAAGTACCATGCCTTGATAACACGGTCTTCCGTGACATTTGTCCAGTCACCTTCCCATCCGGCAAAATCCATTCCGCCTATACACGGATCCGGCGGATTGGGCAGGCTTGAACCGTACGGTACGATATCGGTCTTCCACAGTTCTCCGGACCATCCGTTCATCCAGTGAACCGCACATGACACACCGGGAACACCCTTGGGAAGATCAAGCTGTGCCCACCACTCGGGCCACGGAGCCGACTTGTTGTTATTGACCTTTAATGACCAGGTGGGATTATAATTGGTATTGGTCGTATTTGCTACATATACGGGCGTATTATATAACGTTGTACCTGCAGGAACTGTCTGAACAACTTCTGGCATTACAACAGGAACCGCAGCCTTTGTTTTATTTGCAAATAATGTAAAAACAAATAAGGCAGCCAGAGCCGATATGACAACTTTTTTGATTATCTCCTTCATAGCGATCCCCCTTGGACTTTTTGGTAATCCCTATTGTAATAGTTTACATAAAATTTTTCAATATGTATTTTACCTGTTGGCAAGTTCGGCCATCACTTCATCCCATGTGATGCCCTTTTCAGCCATAAGAACCATGATATGGTACAAAAGATCCGCTATCTCGTACTTGCTCTCTTCGGCTTCGGGATTCTTGGCTGCTATAACTATCTCTGTTGCCTCTTCGCCGACTTTCTTAAGTATCTTG
The DNA here is from genome assembly GCA_017432845.1 of Lachnospiraceae bacterium. Lineage (GTDB taxonomy): Bacteria > Bacillota > Clostridia > Lachnospirales > Lachnospiraceae > UBA2868. The sequence goes on from JAFRIL010000003.1 coordinate 11,594, forward strand.
TCGATCCCTTTGTCGAACAGGTAATTTGTATATGAGCCTTCCTTCGGATTCTCTTTGCGGTCAAGTATGACATTCATGACATCGGTAAGTACCGAATAAGGATCATGGCCTGATTTTCCCATGTTGAAAGCTTCATTGAAGAAGCACGAATGGCTGCCTGTATGGCATGCATTTCCGATCTGGACGACCTTTGCGAGCAGAGTATCCGAATCACAGTCATAATAAAGGCTTCTGACGAACTGGTAATGTCCGCTTGTATCACCTTTTTTCCAGAGACAGGATCTTGATCTTGAATAGTATGTCATAACCCCTTCGGATACCGTATGTTCAAAAGCTTCCTCATTCATGTAAGCAAGCATCAAAACTTCCTGACTCTGATCGTCCTGGCATATGACAGGGATAAGGCCTTTATCATTTTTCGTAAGTTCAGCCCAGGTAAGATCACAAGCTATCTTTCTTATGCCAACTCCAAGCGATTCCAGCTCTTTCTTAAACGAGAACAGATCCTCACACTTACGGTTGATGATATCGCCACAGATGCCGCAGACACAAGGCTTTTTGATAATGGATACAATATCGGTATCATCATTTAAGAGCGGGATCACCGGGATCTCTTCAAAACCTTCAACGAACAGGCTTCCCAGCAGTATCGATGCGGATGTATGCGCCTTTAACACTTTCAGATTATCAAGTATCTGCTCAAGGCTGTCCGCACATGAAATGATCCTGTCTTTTGAGAACCGTTTCCCGGCCTCTTCGATAAGATCTATATTGGATGATTTTGCCATGTTAAGAGCGACTTTCCTGCAACCGGCATATAGGAGCTTCTTGACATCCTCAAGACGGTTTACGTTTCCGGCCCCGTATACATCCAGAACTGTAGACTCCGTTATCTTCCTGATAACAAGCAGTGCCTCCTCGTGCTCGGTATCTGAGGAAGACAGATCGAACAATATTATCGCATCGGCACCGTTTACCGAAAGTGCCGTACAGTATTTTGCAGGATCATCTGAAAGGACGGCATTATCGGAGAATCCTTTTACAAGCTTTCCGTCCCGAAGATATACACATGGTATGAGCAGTTTTTCCATTACAGTGCCCCTTTCGTTGAAAGAGTTCCCGATATCCTCGGATCAAATGAGGTTGCCTGGTCAAGACTCTTTGCAAAGCTTTTAAACATCGCTTCACAGATGTGATGTGAGTTCTGACCGGAGATCACCTTAATATGCA
>JAFRIL010000048.1 GCA_017432845.1 Lachnospiraceae bacterium
GAAGAGCCTGTAAGGGAACTTGCGGAAAAGGGATGCGACATAATATTCTTTAACGGATACAGCGAGCTCGTTCCGGATCTGGCAAAAGACTACCCAGATATACAGTTCTGTCAGACATCCTACCGCGATATGGCGGGTGTTACGGTTCCCGCGAACTATCACACATTTAAGGGCGAAGCATATCAGGGACGATATGTCTCCGGCATAGCGGCGGGAATGAAGATCAGGCAGATGATACTCGAAGGGATCATTTCGGAAGACGAAGCTGTTGTCGGATTTGTTGCTGCTTTTCCGACACCGGAGGTAATATCCGGATACACGGCGTTTCTTATGGGAGTGCGCTCTGTTGTATCCCAGGCCGTCATGCGCGTCCGCTACACCCACACCTGGAGCAGTTATGCGCAGGAAAAAAGTGCCGCGCAGGCTATGATAGACGAAGGCTGTATCGTCATCTCACAGCATACCGACACTATCGGTCCTGCGATAGCATGCGAAGAAGCCTGTGAAACAAGCCCGGTATATTTTGTCGGATATAACCAGAGCATGTCGGAAGTCGCTCCTGCCGCATCGCTTGTCACATCGAGGATCTGCTGGGAACCCTATGTCCTTTCTGCGATCGATGCAGTCATGTCAAACGAGACAATAGAATCAAAAGTCACGGGCAATATTCACGGAACCGATGTCTGTGCAGGATTTGAAAAGGGATGGGTAGAGATGGATGACCTGAACCTTCGTGTCGCGGCACAGGGAACGCAGGAAGCCATGAACAAGGCCATCAACAGATTCAAAGGCGGATCCGTGGACTTTGTTTTCAAAGGCAATTATACCGGCGTTAACCCTAATGACGCGTCAGATACAATAGATCTTCGTAAAGGTTATATAGAAAACGAGAAAACCTCTTATCCTCTGTTCCGTTATATCCTGACGGATATAATCACGGTTGAGGACTGATCAAAAACTATACGACCTCAAAAGCCTGTTTAAGGTCTTCGATAAGATCGTCGGCATTTTCAAGGCCGACCGAATACCTGATAAGATCAGGTGATATTCCCGCTTCTATGAGCTGTTCTTCGGAAAGCTGTCTGTGAGTGTGGCTCGCGGGATGAAGGAGGCATGTCCTTGCATCCGCAACATGAGTTGCGATCGTGGCAAGTTTCAACTTATCCATAAACTCTATGGACTTTTCTCTTCCGCCTTTTATCGCAAAGCACAATACCCCGCATGTTCCGTTCGGGAGATACTTTTTTGCCAGCTCGTGATTCTCGTCTTCGGGCAGTCCCGCATAGTGCACCCATGCGACCTTCTCATGCTTTGATAAGAACGTTGCGATCTTAAGGGCATTCTCGCAGTGGCGCTGTACCCTTACGTGAAGCGACTCGAGTCCCGTATTGACATAGAAGGCATTCTGCGGTGACTGGATGCATCCGAAGTCTCTCATGAGCTGTGCGGTCGCTTTGGTGATGTATGCGCCCTTTCCGAACTTTTCGGCATATACTATCCCGTGATAGCTCTCGTCCGAAGTGGTAAGTCCGGGGAAAGCTTCCGCATGTGCCATCCAGTCAAAATTCCCGCTGTCAACGATCGCTCCTCCTACCGACACTGCGTGACCGTCCATGTATTTTGTCGTGGAATGGGTGACGATATCGGCACCCCACTCGATCGGTCTGCAGTTTACGGGTGTTGCAAACGTATTGTCGACTATAAGCGGAACACCGTGACGATGAGCCAAACGTGCAAACTTTTCTATGTCAAGGACCGTGCATGTCGGATTCGTTATCGTCTCTCCGAATACGGCCTTTGTATTCGGTCTGAAGTACTTGTCCAGTTCTTCCTCGGAAAGTGTCTGATCGACGAATGTGCATTCTATCCCCATCTTGGCCATAGTGACTGCAAACAGATTATATGTTCCCCCGTATATGGAAGTAGATGCTATGAAATGGTCGCCCGCTTCGCATATATTGAACACCGCGAAGAAATTGGCTGCCTGGCCCGAAGACGTCAGCATTCCCGCGTATCCTCCCTCAAGGGCCGCTATCTTGGCAGCAGCCATATCGTTGGTCGGATTCTGCAGTCTCGTGTAGAAATACCCCTCCGCCTCAAGATCGAACAGTGCACCCATGTCATCGCTCGTGCTGTATTTCCATGTTGTGCTCTGCCAGATCGGAAGCTGTCTGGGTTCGCCGTTTTGCGGCTCGTATCCTTCGTGAAGGCATTTTGTCTCAATATGTGTGTTCATGTTATTCTCCTGCTATCATCTGCTTAATCCAATATGCTGTAAAAACTGTCTATATTCTCGGCCGGAAGCTTTACCGGATCCCATCCGTAATCCTTGAACGCGGTTATGTCAAGGTTATTGGCCGCAACATAGTTTGCGATTATCTGCGCACGAAGATTTTCTCTTTCCGTGGTGTCGGCGTTGCTCTTTACCAGAGCATCATAGTGGTCTTTAAAGATCTTCCTGGCGGTGGGTTCATACTGGGCACCGTCCCCGACAAGATCGAACTTTGTGACCTCATACCCTTCAGCCGTATCTGTCTGGCGAAGGTGCATGCATCCGGGATATGATCCGCCCGAAGTGCACTCCAGCACATCGCCGTTTTTGTCATACTTGAGAACCCAGAAATCGCCCCATACGCATATATCTTCCCTGTTCGATTCATCTTCTGCGATGATGACCGGACACGGGATCGTAACGTCCGCATCGGGATAATATCCGGCAAATTCATCTATCAGATATTTATAGAGCACGCTGTAAAATGCCTCCGGTCCCGGATACTCATACGCGGGGAGTGCCGCAGCACCTCCTGCGGGCTGGAAGTTTATGATCACACCTTCCTCCATCTGAGCATACATATCCCCGAACATTTTCTCGGCAGCTACCTGGTCGGCATTTTGAAAATCCCTGTCATCATCCGCCTCGTAATAGTATGCCTCATATCCTTTTTCGTTATACTCTACCGCAGCTCTCTTTACGATCTTAAGCCCTCCGTCCTCAAGTGCATATGCAACAACCCAGTGATTGCTCGCCGTATACAGGAGTCCGTCCTTTATCGCAAGAGGGTATGCGGTTCCTCCGCAGCAGACCTTTCCGGCTTCCTTGGGCGCGCCGTTCACATATACGAAAACAGTCGCATCGATGGCTGCCATGTTTCCGTCGAGGTTGTCATATACACCGCTTGATACGAGCAGCACGTCTTCATCCCCGATCTTTTCGTTCGCATATCCCATTCCCTTTGAAAGCTTTGTATCTACGATCTGAGTGAACGTGTCACATCCCGTAATGTCTATTGCGGGAGCCGACTCTTCCGAGATCTCTTTTAAGACTTCATCCGATGCCTCATAAGGTGCCTCTTCGGGAACCAAAGGGGCATCCGCTCCGAACTGTTTTTCGGGATCATAGATGGACTCGGCAACCTTAACGATATCCACATTCGAAAGATCTTTTCCGACGGTGCCGAGTGAATATGCATATCCGGTCTCGACATCATACCATGTGCACAGCTTTGCGCTCTCATCGGATGATGTA
>JAFRIL010000049.1 GCA_017432845.1 Lachnospiraceae bacterium
AAAGCCCTGCCGAGTTTACTCTCGATCAGGGCTTCCATCTGTCTTTTTAGTACTGTCTACTTTTCGTTGACAAGTTCATTCAGATCGCCTTTTTAACGGAAACTCACAGCCATGTACTCTGTATGCTCTGCTGTATATACCGTAAAGCCTTCCTCCGTCAGTACCGCATAGGTCACCGGATGATTCTCCTTCGGCAATGCCGCAGACCCCGGATTCAGCAAATATATGCCATCACGAATCATTGCGGTAGGCACATGGGTATGTCCGGAAAGGAAGATATCTCCGGGTAGCATCTTCGGCAGATGATCCGGTCCGTAGACATGCCCATGGGACATGAATACGTGATGTTCACCCAGCAGGAACAGATTATAATCCGCGGATACCGCAAAGGATAAAACCGTATCATCAATCTCGGCATCACAATTGCCTCTTACCGCAATGAATTCGTGCCAGTGCTGATTTAACAAGGCTGTGACTTCCTTCGGCGCATAATCGGCGGGAAGGTCATTTCTGGGCCCGTGGTACAATACATCTCCGAGACACAGGATCGCATCACTATGGTGGTGTTCTGCCGCATTTACAGCCAATTGCGCAGCGCTGAGCGAACCGTGGATATCAGAAACAACAAGATATTTCATAAGCATTACTCAACTTTCTTTCTCCCCTGTATTATAACGGGAAATGCTATAATACAAAAAGAGCAGAGGTAGAAAAAATATGTTACTGACCATAGATGTAGGAAATACGAATATCGCGATGGGACTCGTAAAAGATGATAAGGTCATCGGTACGTACCGCCTTACCACCAAAACTCCGCGGACAAGCGATGAATACGGGATCTATCTGAACAACTTCCTCCAGAACAATCACTGCACGCCGGAAGAAATCGAAGATGTCATGATCTCCAGCGTTGTCCCGAACATCAATTATTCTTTATCTTCCTGTATTATCAAGTACATCAGTAAGACACCGGTGTTTGTGGATGCCTTCATGCCGTGCGGACTTGATTTCCAGGTGGATAATCCGGCCGAAATCGGCGCCGATCTGGTCGTGGATATGGCTGCGGCATATGCCCTGTACGGCACATCCTGTATTGTGATCGACTTCGGAACCGCCACAACCTACTCCTACATCACCAGAGAAGGAGTATTCGCGGGAGTGACGATCTCTCCGGGAGTAAGAGCTACGGCGGCAGCCCTGACCGGCAATGCGGCCATGCTGCCGGAGGTTGAACTGCGTAAGCCAAAGAAAGTTCTGGGAAAGAATACTGTTGCCTGTATTCAGGCAGGGGTAATGTACGGGTATATCGGTCAGGTAGAGTATATCGTCAAGGCAATCAAGGATGAGATGAATGACCCGGAGTGCAGGGTGGTTGCCACAGGTGGTATGGGACGCACGATTGCCGCGCAAACTTCCTGCATTGATGAATATGACCCGGATATCGCGTATAAGGGTATGAACGTGATCTATCACTTAAACAAAGCATAGAAAAAAGGTATGTCCGCGGACATACCTTTTCAGGTAAAGAACTACATCATTTCCAGACTGTAATCAATGACTGCGACCTTCATTACGGTCTGGATCATTGAGCAGTCTCTCATGGCTCCGTCCATGCATTCCTTGATGACTTCTTCCGGTGCTTCGCTCTGCACACGCATGAAGATATCCACATGTTCCAGAGTTGCAGGAATCTCCTTGCGTTTCTTTCCGTCAATGTAGACTTCGACATCGCCTACCTTGAGACCTCTGGCGTTGACATGATCCAGGAATGTTGAATACATGCACGCTGCCATAGCACCATAAGTCATGTCATAGGGCTTGATGCCGTCCATGCCGATCCGCAGAGTCTGATCACCTATTTCGTATTCACCTTTGAAACCATCATGAAATTTTAATAATGCCATAATGTTTACCTCTCATTCTATTCTTATTGTATTCCAAAACAGACGACTCTTGTAAGTTTATTGTACTAAGTTAGAAATTATTTCTCGTTCAATTTATTTGGGGTTATAATAAATAAGTCATGGAATTGACAAGATTTAGGAGGGGAAATCCATGGAACAAAAAAGCTTCGGAGAAAAACTCTTAGGTGTATGGAACACAAGAACAATCGTTACCGTCGCTATCGGTGCTGCATTATTCGGTGTCCTGATGAACTACGGCAGTATTCCTATTTTCACTAATACTTCATTGACAACAGCGATGATCGTACCGGTAGTTGTCGGCGCGATGTTCGGACCTGTTCCGGCAGCGGTTGCGGCTGGTGTAGGCAATACGATTGCAGACCTGATCGGCGGCTGGGGCATGTATCCGGCATGGTCGGTTGCCAATGCGGTAGCTTCCCTGTTCATCGGCGCACTGCCTCTGTACGGTGCTTATATTACCGAAGGTAAGTTTGATGTTAAACATATGATTATTTATGTCGTCTGTGTCATCATCGGTAACGCGATTGCCTTCGGTGTTGTTGCCCAGGTGCTGACTGTTGTCCTTGAAGGCGGCGATATGAATGTATCACTTCTGCAGGGTGTATATGCCAGCGTAGGTAATATCCTCGTAGAGTGTGTGATCGGTATCCCGGTAATCAAACTGCTGGCAAACCGTTACGCAAGCCGTACAAACCTCACCGAAGAAAACTAAGAGAAATAATCAAAAAGAAGACCGTAAGCGAAAGCCTATGGCCTCGTT
>JAFRIL010000050.1 GCA_017432845.1 Lachnospiraceae bacterium
CCGAGAGACATGGCGATCGTATCTATCTTGATAGGCTCCGAGTACTTGAGCTGAATGTAATTGATGACGTTTCTGACATATGTGAGCGAATTGTTCTGCTCCTTCTCTTCACGGGCGGAAGAGTTCTCGATCATGTAATCGCATATCTTATACAGATTCCCGACACAGTAGTACTGCCGTTTATAGTGCTTTAATATATCCATCGCAAGGTCTTCGATGATCTTGTGGTGGTCAAGAGGCGTGTAAACGGGATGCTCGGGCGTAAGGCCGGCTTCCTTAAGTATCATCGGGATCTTCGGACCGCCTATGTGGAACCATATATACTCCCACGGCTCGTCCTTATCGGCCTGGTAAAACGTCCGCACGCCGTCCGGGATGAGAAACACCTGATGCTTGCCGATGTTATACTGCCGGCCGTTGAGTCTGATCATTCCCTTGCCGCTTAAGATAAAGTGCAGTATGATCCTGTTCTTTACAAAATGCTCATACGAATACAGAGGCTTGCACTTGTTCCTTCCCACCTCATACAGATAGAAATCATCCGAATCCTCGTAGTTGACGAATTTGCAAAAATCACATCCCCCAAGCTTTGCTGCCATAAGCGATACCTTCCTTTTATCCCATATATATAACATGGATTGTCAAAAATCAAGTCACAATTTGACATGAAGTGCTCGCGCTATGACATGGGGCGCGAAACGTTTTAGGGATATACTTGTAATACCCTGAACCGATCATAATTTGATTTGATGCATGAAAGGTTTTTTAAATGGACATAATATGGCACAGCAAATCAAAGCATTTTCATTTATTCAATGAAAAGATCAGCTATATCATGGGCGTTACGCCGCTCGGAGACCTCGGAGGGATCTATTTCGGCAGACGTATCCATGATAAGGATGATATGTCTTATGCTTACAACCGCTTCGCACTTCCCAACGTTGTGGTGGATCCCGATACAGAGTCATATTCGATGGAATTAAACCTTCAGGAATACCCGTGCTATGGCACAACCGATTTCGGAACGTGTGCCTATGAGACCGAGCTTGCAAACGGATCGAAGATAAGCTCGTTTGTTTACAAGGATCACAGGATCTATGAGGGCAAGACGAGTATCAAGGGACTTCCGGCCACATATGCCGATGATGATGAGGCCATGACCCTCGAGGTATATCTTGAGGACGAAGTGGCAAAGCTGACACTTACCATGTCATATACGATCTTCGAAAACTACCCTGTAGTTGCAAGACATGCGGCGTTTACAAACAACGGGGCGTCAACGGTCAGACTTGCAAGGGCGCTTTCAGCATGCCTTGATCTTCCCGACCGGGATTATGAATGGATACAGTTTTCTGGCGCATGGGCAAGAGAGAGGATGCCCGTTGTCAGGAAGATATCCGAAGGAGCGCTTTCGATCGAGAGCAGGCGAGGTATATCATCTGCCAACCAGAATCCGTTTGTTATCATCAAGAGACCGCAGACAGACGAAGAGCGCGGAGAAGCGATCGGAATGTCGCTTGTTTACAGCGGGAACTTTATCGCCAAGGCAGAATGCGATACGTTCGGACGAACAAGGCTTCTTATGGGTATCAATCCCGATATGTTCGCATGGCCGCTTGAAAAGGGCGCCACATTCGAGACTCCGGAGGCCTTGATAGCGCACACATGTGAAGGATTGGGAGACCTCAGCCGCACATTCCACGACCTTTATAACAATAACCTCATAAGAGGCAAGTGGAAGAATACGGCAAGACCGATACTTAACAATAACTGGGAAGCCACCTTCATGGATTTTGATGAGGACAAGATCCTTAAGATCGCAAAGAAAGCGGCGGATGCCGGTGTTGAGCTGTTTGTCCTCGATGACGGATGGTTTGGCAAGAGGAATGATGATACGGCGGGCCTGGGCGACTGGACGGAAAATCCCGCCAAGCTTCCGCAGGGTATCGCGGGACTTGCCCGGAAGATCAACGCTTTGGGCATGAAGTTCGGTTTCTGGATCGAGCCCGAAATGGTCAATCCCGACAGCGATCTTTACAGAAGGCATCCCGACTGGGCTCTTGCAACCCCGGGGAGAAAATCATCCCTCGGACGTCACCAGCTTGTGCTTGATTTTTCGCGGGAAGAAGTTGTCGACTGCATCTACGGCATGCTCAAAAAGGTGCTCGAAGGTGCACCTGTGAGTTATATCAAGTGGGATATGAACCGCTCGCTTACGGAGGTTTTCTCAAATGCATATCCCGCGGATGAGCAGGGCAGTGTCTACCACAGATATGTGCTGGGTGTATACAGCCTGTATGAGCGGCTGACAAGTGATTTTCCCGATATCCTGTTTGAATCATGCTCATCGGGCGGCAACCGTTATGATGCCGGAATGCTCTACTACGCTCCTCAGGCATGGTGCTCGGATAATACCGATGCGATCGACAGGATAAGGATCCAGTACGGTACATCATTCGGTTACCCCATATCCTCGATTGGCGCGCACGTATCGGAATCCCCCAACCAGCAGACGGGAAGGAGCACACCGATCTCGACACGTGCGAATGTCGCATACTTCGGAACATTCGGATATGAGCTCGATCTTAACAAGCTCAGTGATGAAGAGTTTGCCGAGGTTAAAGAGCAGATCAGGTTCATGAAAGAAAACCGCAACCTGTTGCAGTTCGGCTCGTTCTACAGGCTCAGATCTCCTTTTGAAAATGACCAGGCCTCATGGATGGTCGTATCAAAGGATAAGAGGCGAGCGGTCTTTGCACTTTACTGCATGAGATCGAACGTCAATCAGCTGCCGGGATATTTGAGGCTTTCCGGACTTGATCCCGACGAAAGATATACGTTTGCAGGGCAGATGTTCTACGGAGATGAGCTCATGAACCTGGGTGCACCGCTTAAATTGCTCAACAAGAAGGCGCTTGCCACAGGACAGGATTTTGTTTCTTATATTGAAGTGATCGATGCCGTTGACTGATATCACAAATTGACATCAACACTTCACGAAATACCATACCCAATGACCGCACGATCCGATATTATTAATACCGTAATCGTGATCGGTACAGGGAAAGACTACGGTTACTATTTAATAGGGATTTTTAACAGGAGGAAAACGTATGAAAAAGAAGGTAATTGCCATTATTCTCAGTGCCGTTACTGCAATCTCCATGATCGGTTGCGGCGGCGCAGCAGCTCCCGCAGCACCTGCGGCTGATGCGGCACCGGCAGCTGAAGAAGAAGCAGCACCCGCCGAAGAGGCAGCTCCCGCTGAAGAAGCAGAGCCCACCAGCATCGGCAACAGTGTTGAAGGCGAACTGTCGATCACTATCTGGGATGAAGGACAGCGTCCCGGACTGCAGGAGATCGTTGATGCATGGAGCGAGCAGTCAGGCGTTAAGGCAACGATCCAGGTCGTTGACTGGAACAACTACTGGACACTGCTTGAAGCAGGCGCAACAGGCGGTGAGCTTCCCGATGTATTCTGGATGCACTCAAACGTAGCTCAGAAGTACATGGAGAACGACATGCTCCTTGATCTTACAGACAAGATCAATTCAAGCGACAAGATCGATCTTAACAACTACTACGAAGGTATCGTAAAGCTTTACCAGTCTGATGGAAAGCAGTATGCGGTTCCGAAGGATATCGATACTATCGCTCTTTGGTACAACAAGACAATCTTCGATGAGATGGGCGTTCCTTATCCCGATGACACATGGACATGGGATGATTTCAAGGCTAATGCCAAGAAGCTTACAAACGATGATCACTGGGGATATGCTATCGCTCCCGGTAACAACCAGGAAGGTTACTACAATACGATCTATTCAATGGGCGGATATGTTATCAGCGACGACAAGAAGAAGTCCGGAATGGATGATCCCAACAGCATCAAGGCTGTTCAGCTGTTCACAGACATGATCGCAGAAGGTTCTTGTCCTGACCTTGCAACTGTATCAGAGACAGCTCCCAACGAGCTCCTTTGCGCAGGCAAGACAGCAATGTCGATCAACGGTTCATGGATGCTTGCAGGCTACCGTGACAACGAGTATGCGGCAGCAAACTGTGACGTGGCAGTTCTTCCTTATACCAATTCACCTGATGACCGCGTATCCATCTACAACGGACTCGGATGGGCAGCAGCAGCTAACGGCAAGAACACGGATGCAGCCTGGTCACTCATCGAGTACCTCGGCTCCAAGGAAGCTCAGCTCAAGCAGGCAGAACTCGGCGTTACGATGTCAGCTTACAAGGGAACATCAGATGCATGGGTTAACAGCGTAAGCTGCTTCGACCTTAACGGCCACATGAAGATGCTTGATTCCAAG
>JAFRIL010000051.1 GCA_017432845.1 Lachnospiraceae bacterium
GAGTTGACAAATTTAATGAGCACAACTGAAACGATAAAGATCACGATCGCCAGGATCGCGGTCAGTGCCTTATGGTTCAGGAACTTCCCCAGAGCTTTTGTATAGCCCGAGGAGAGCTTATCAAGGAAACGGTTTACAGCGGACTCTTTCTTTTCAACCGGCTTGTAAAATGCAAAGCACAGCGGAACAAGAGTTATCGCCGAAATAAGAGATGCGGCAAGTGCAAATACTATCGTATAACCGAGCTGTCCGAACAGCTGCCCCGACAGATCCTTCATCATCGCAAGGGGCAGGTATACGACTATTGTTGTAATTGTCGACGCGATGATCGAATTAAGGACTATCTTTGTTCCCTCAAATGCAGCGTCCTTATAATCAAGCCCGTCATCCTTTTTTCTGAAGCACATCTCAAGAACGACTATGGAGTTATCCACCATCATACCTATCGCTATAACAAGTGCTCCCATAGTGATCATGTTGAGCGAAAATCCCATAAAGCTCATAAGAAGAAATGTGATCAGAAGCGATACGGGCATAGAAGATCCGACGATAAGGCTTCCCTTTATGTCTCCGAAGAAAACAAACAGGACAAACATCGTGATCACGATTCCCAGAAGGAGCGTCTCGCCGATGGATTTTAGTGATGATTTTATTATATCCGCACTGTCATAGACTACGAACACCTCTATGTCGGGGTACTTTTCCTTCAGACTGTCAATCAGTCTGGTGACCTGACGCGATACCGTTACGGCTGACGCAGACTGCTGTTTGGATATGCTGACACTTAAGTTGTCGGACCCCTTGAAACGGCTGTATGACGAAGCTGTCTTTGACGCGTAGTGGACATTTGCTATATCAGACAGATGAATGGTCTGACCTGTTGCCGTGGTTATGGGGATCTGCTGCAACTCCTCGGGAGTTTTGTATTCTACCCTTGAGCTTATATCCACCTGCTGTCCGCCGTGCTTTGCAGATCCGGCAGGGTATGTGAAGTTGGCGCTGCCCACCGTTGAGGCAACTGTATTGACGCTGACTTTATACTGTTTCAGATTCTCGGGGATCAGTTCTATGGAAATGTAATCTTCAAGACCGCCGCTTACTTCAACCTGCGTAATGGTGCTGATCTTGTCAAGTTCGGGAGAAAGAGTCTCTTCCACAAACTCACTGACATCCTCGGTCGTGGAATTGACAGACAGCTGCATTACGGCTGCAGCATTGATATCCATCGTGGCAACGACCGGATCTTTTGCAGCGTCGGGAAGGTTCGGCTTAACGATGTCGAGCGCCTCCCTGACATCCATATAGGCATCATCGATATTTGTACCGTACTCAAACTGCAGGAGAACTACTGACACATTCTCCCTTGAATATGAATAGGTCGTATCAAGTCCCGATAAAGACCCGCATCCATCCTCTATCTTTTTGGTTACAAGCCTTTCAACATCCTCGGGTCCTGCCATGGGATACAATGTCTGTATCATGACCATTGGCATTTCCATATCCGGGATAAGCTGTAAGGACATTCCGGTAAGGGATCCGATACCGAATATAATAAGCCCTGCTATGATGACGATCACTGCAACGGGGCGGTTCAGGCTGGTCTTAATCAGCGATTTCATTTACAACCTCTATCTTGTCTGTCGAAGAATCTTTCGGCATTGAATCTTCACGCGAAAGAGCGCTTCCTTCGACCTCAACCTCCATACCGTCCCGAAGCTGGCTTGCCCAGGTGGTTATGACCTTATCCTGCTCGCTAAGGCCGTCTGTTATCTCTATTTTGTCATTGTCGGATATTCCGGTCACAACATCTGTCTTGACCGCCTTGCCATTTATAAACCGGTATACATATGCCTGCTCGTTCAGATAATATACCGAATCAACAGGAACCGTTATGACCGAGCTTCTGCTGTCGGTAGCAAGCGTGATCTTAACCTTTGTACCGTTTATGAGCCTGTCTGCCCCGGGCAGGATCTGTGCCTTAACAAAGAACAGACCGGTTGCCGCATCCGCAACTCCGGCGTTTTCCGTTATCTTTGCCTTATAAGTACTTCCGTTTCTTGTAATGGTTATCTCCTGGCCTGTCATGAGTCTGCCCATGACCGCCTCGGAAACATAAAAATCCACATACTGTGTATCATCCGCCATGATCACATAAGCAGGTGAACCCGCAGCCGCCATATTGTTGACCGTGATGTTCTTGGCGGTGATCACTCCGGATACAGGAGCCTTGACATTTGCATAATCAAGTTGGAGCTGAGCTGCTTCCACTCCTGTTTCGGCCTGGGCCACCCCGGCCTGGACCTGCTTTACTCCGGCCTCTGCAGAAGCCACCTGGGAAGTGGCACCTGCCAGCTGCGCCTGTCCTCCCGTTATTATAGTTGCCAGTGTATAGTTCCTGTAATCATCAAGCATCCTCTGGGCCAGAGCCTGGGCTTCCTGTGCCTGACATACACCGGTGGAAGCGGCCACCTTGGCAACCTCAGCCTGGGCTTTTGATACAAGGAGCTGGTCTTTGGCATCTTCAAGCTGGTCTATCGCAGAGGATGCGGAATTTGCCCCCGATATCATTGAGTCAAGTTCCTGAACCGTCGAGGCTCCTCCGCTTGTGGACATCTGAAGATATGTTTTGGCCGCTGCCTCCGCATCAGTTGTACTGAGTCCCATTCCAGTAATTCCATAATCGTTATATACCGCATTAAGTGCGGCAGGAATCATCAACTTTTCAAGTCCGGCACAGGATGATATTGCCGTGTAAACCTTCTTGACCTGCGTAAGAGCCTTGGCATATTTTGCCATATTGTCCTTGTTATCTTCGAGTTCATCTATCTGATCATCTATATCGGAGATCTGGTCCCTGACATAGTCAAGCTGCATACCGGCGGCATTGTTGTTCTCGGACGCATTCATCAGGCCGTATTTGGCCGAATTGACCGCATTGGCAAGTTGCATTTCATTGGTACCCGCGGTTCCCCACTGCTGGGTCACCTGGGCAGTCGTATAGAGGTTTGATACCTTGGCTGCTTCGAGTCCCGCCTGTGCCGAACCAAGGGAAGCCCTGCTTGAATCAAGCGCTGCCCTGGCCTGCTTCATGGTTATCTGCGCCGATGTGTCATCTATCGTAAACATCAGGTCTCCGGCGTTGACATGGTCACCCACTTCAAAATATGTATTTGTAACATCTCCCGAAAGCTTTGCTACAACATTTACCGTGGAATCGGCAGAAACGTTTCCGATAAAATCACCCGTGATCTCAATATCGCTCCTGACGGGGTTTTCCACAGACACGCCAATCTTCTTGGTCTCCTGCTGCTCCTTCTTGTCCTTGGAAGAAGCATCATTGCAGCCCGCAAGAAGCAAAGCGGCAGCTGACAGGATGAACATATATTTTACAGTGTACGATCTTCTCATAATATCTCCCGGACTCTTATTTGAGCCGCATCGCAAATTTACACATAAAACGCGAGAGTAAAGTATAGCATGTCACTTCTGTGATGTAAATTCATTTCACAATCATTTCACATTCAAGAGTATACTTTTAGCACCTATCATTTTGTAGGGAACGATAGTACTCTGATATAAGTGATTATTTGTATATGATCATCGAACAGATATTTAATGAAAGGGTGCAGACACGATGAAAAAGAGTATTGTATTGCTTGGCCTGTTTGCTGCGGCTGCGATGATCTTCGCAGGATGCACTCAGGCCGGAAAAGAAAACAAGCAAAATGATGATGCCGGTATCTCGAAGTTTGTCGGCGACTGGTATGTTGACGGCTCGCTTGAAAACGGACATCTCGAGATCGCCTCAGACGGACACGTCACTTCATACAGCTTTGAGGATACGGTCAATTACGAGGGCGAGTTAAAACGTGAGGAATATGAAAATCCCGACGGAACAAAAGGGTATCTGTACAACATCTATGATGGCAGCGAGTTCGTTATCGGCTTCTACGAACCTGAAGAAGAGGATTTTTACGAGCTGTACAGCGGACAGGACGGTGCGGTCCACTATGTAAGAAAAGATCACTGTACACAAGGTCCCTCCACGGATAACAACTCCTCCGGAGACGAAACCGTCGAAATAAGCTGTGCTATGATTGTCGGAGACTGGGATTATCAGGTTATGGATCAGAATGATACAGAGAATTTCACCGATAACGGCCATGTGGTGATCAATGAAGACGGTTCCTATACTTATACATCTGCTATAAAAAATGGATATTCTACCGTATCGTACAGACCAATTGTTTCTGGAGATTTTAGCAAC
>JAFRIL010000052.1 GCA_017432845.1 Lachnospiraceae bacterium
CGGCCTTGGAATTGCGATCACGCAGAACCTCCTGTCATTGATGGGGTCAAACCTTGAAGTGGACAGTACATACGGAACCGGCAGTACCTTCTCATTCAGACTCCGGCAGGGCATCAGCGACCATGAAACGATCGGCGATTATAAAGAGGCTTTCAGGAAACTTTCCCTGAAAGAAAACAGGTATGTTCCGAAGTTTAAGGCTACAAAGGGAAGCATCCTCGTTGTAGATGATATGATGGTCAATCTCGTTGTCTTAAAGGGGCTTCTCGGCAAGACAGGGCTGTCCATAGATATCGCCGACAGCGGACGACGTGCGATAGAGCTTACCGGAAGGACTAAATATGACATCATATTCCTCGATCATATGATGCCGGAGATGGACGGCGTTGAGACTCTTGAGATGATCAAAAATGATGCGAACAATCCGAACCGTGATTCGGTGTTCATCAGCCTTACGGCCAATGCTATATCGGGAGCCAGAGAGTTCTATCTCGAAAAGGGCTTTGATGATTATCTGTCCAAGCCCATAGATTCAGCCGCTCTCGAGGAGATGGTATACAGATATCTGCCCGTGGAAGTCATAGACCAGTGAGCAATTCTGTCTTGAAAACACTGTGTTTTTTGGTATAATTAAATATGTGAAATCCCATATCTTCGGAGATCACTAAGACAACTAAGAAGGGGAAAAGGTGGCTATCTATGAAACTGCGTTCTAAGATCATCATGATTTCGGTAATTCCTGTTGTCGTATTCGGAATCTTCATCTACATCTTTGCGAAGATCAAGGTTACGAACAGCATGGAGGCTGAGGTTTTCAACGGGCTTCATTCATCGGTTCTTGCCGTAAGGACAGCTCTCGGGGAGGTCAACACGGCTCCGTACGAGCTGAACGGCGATTTCCTGATGAAGGGTGATTTCAACGTTACGAATGAGACGGGTATCGTTGATGAGGTCAAGGCAGGAACGGGAACCGTTACAACGATCTTCTATGGCGACACTCGTTATGCGACAAGTGTTACCAAGCCGGGAACAAATGAGAGAGTACTGTACACTCAGGCCGGTGAGAAGGTTATCGAGACCGTACTTAAGGGCGGCCAGGAGTATTCGGCATCAAACGTTGATATAGTCGGAAGCAAGTATTATACATATTATGTTCCGCTCTATCAGGCAGGCACCAAGGACGTTATCGGTATGGTATTCTGCGGACGCGCCCAGGCGGATGTTGAGAAGGAGATCAATGTTGTTACAAACAGCATCCTTATCTCCACGATCGTTGCGGTACTGATCGCGGCAGCTCTTGCGATAATCGTTGCACTTGCGATCACAAATGCGATTACTAACGGTGTCGGTATTCTTGAGAAGGTTTCGGAAGGTGATCTTACCGAAGAAGTTCCCGAGGCGCTCATCAGACGTAAGGATGAGCTCGGAGTGATGGGTAAGTGTATCGAGGATCTCAGGGAGAGCCTGGTCGCAATTATCACGGAACTGAAGAATCAGTCGACAAGCCTCTATTCTTCATCAGACAAGCTCAATGTCACATCGAGTGAGGCGTCCGAGTCCATCGGACATGTCAATCAGGCGATCAATGAGATATCCGACGGTGCATCCTCACAGGCTGATGAGACGCAGTCGGCTACAGAGAACGTTATTCTTATGGGTAACATGGTTGAAGATACATCTGCACAGCTCAAGGATCTTATCCAGATCTCCGAGCAGATGCGTCAGGCAGGCGACAGAGCCGTTGATACTCTCGACAAGCTCGACAAGATCAACAGACGTGCATCATCTGCCATCGATCTTATTTACGATCAGACAAATACCACGAACGAGTCGGTTGCACGTATCCAGGAGGCTACGGCACTTATAACCGATATCGCCGAAGAGACCAACCTGCTGTCACTTAATGCTTCGATCGAGGCAGCAAGAGCAGGGGAACAGGGCCGCGGCTTTGCAGTTGTTGCCAATCAGATACAGAAGCTTGCAGAACAGTCCAACGAAAGTGCCAGCAGGATCGCATCCATCATCACCGAGCTTCTCGCAGATTCCGAGAACAGCGTGAAGACGATGGATGAAGTACGACAGATCATGGAAGAGCAGAGCGAGGATGTTCGCAAGACTCAGGAAGCTTTCGAAGACGTTCGCTCCGGTATCGACCAGACAACATCAGGTATGGGTGATATCTCAGCCAAGACGACAAGCCTTGACGAAGCAAGAGTATCGGTTGTGGATGTTGTACAGAACCTTACCGCTATTGCCGAAGAGAACGCAGCAAGCACCCAGCAGACAAGCGCGAGCGCTAATGAGTTCGCAGCACTTGTCGGAAATATCAAGGACGAGACCGTTACACTCAAGCAGATCGCGGAAGTTATCGACAAGAGTGTCGGACAGTTCCAGCTGTAATGACAGAACTTATCATATGATAATGGGGGAAAGCGGTAAGCATTTACCGCTTTCTTACGTATTGGCAGGAGGAAAAAGTGGCAGACAGATCAATGATCGACGGCTTTGCCTTTGCAGATGATGCTGATGTATCACTTGCGGCATCGGAGATCGAAAAGATTAAATACATCGCCGGAAGGATGAACATGAACAATCCCCGGGGTGTTCTGGCGGTTTATGATAAGCTTATCACCAGCGGGATATTTGTCACGCCGGTCGGCTATGAGTATCTTCGCACGCTTCAGAATTTCCTGTATAAGAGCAGTGAGATACCGGATGATGCTGTAAAGGACATACCCGTTCCTATATCGTATACCAGAGCCCTGAACATAAGGAGCGAAGAGCGCGAAGAGAAGATGAACGCCCGGCGCGAGGCAAGGACACTTCGCAAGACGTTCAGGAATGAGTACAAGATCTCGCTTATCGTCAATATCATTCTGGTGATCATGGTCATCGCGATGTTTGTTATAACCCTCAAGGCCGAAAATCC
>JAFRIL010000053.1 GCA_017432845.1 Lachnospiraceae bacterium
GCATCGATATAACGGCCTGCCATCGCTCCGTCAACGATCGTATTAACGGATCCCATGGCAAAGATCAGTATCTGAACGGGAAGCATGCCAAAGAACAGCTTACCGATCATTTTATTATCAGAAGTTTTACCGGTCACGAAATACTATACCTGCACTTTTCCCGCAAGAACGTTCCTGTAATCCTCAAGATTCTTCTCAAGAAGAGCCGGAGTATCCAGCCCGTACGGACACTTGCTTTTACATGCATTACAATGAAGGCAGTTTTCTATCTGTGCCATATTCTTCTGCCATGTATCGTTCAGCCATGCCGATGAAGGAGCACGCCGCAGCATCAGAGACATACGGGCACAGTTGTTTATCTCGATACCTGCTGGACATGGCATGCAGTATCCGCATCCCCTGCAGAATTCACCTCCGAGTTCTTTCCTGTCATTATCTATAAGCCGTCTTATATCGTCATCCATTGCCGGGGGATTATCCATATACGACAGCCACTCGTCAAGTTCTTCTTCCCTCTGTATGCCCCATATCGGAAGAACATTTGAATACTGTGCGATAAAGGCAAATGCCGCCTTTGAATCGGTTATAAGTCCGCCTGCCAGGGCCTTCATTGCTACAAATCCCATGTCATTTTCCTCGCAGAGCCTGACAAGCTCCAATTCCCGGTCACCGGAAAGATATGAGAACGGAAACTGAAGTGTCTCATAAAGTCCGCTTTCTATAGCCTCTTTGGCAACCGCCAGCCTGTGATTGGTGATCCCGATATGGAGTACCTTGCCCTCCTGTTTTGCCTTTTTAATGGCATCATAAATGCCACTCTCATCTCCCGGCCTGGGGCAAAATGCGGGATTATGAAACTGGTATACATCGATATGATCGGTCTTAAGTTCACGAAGAGAAGTCTCAAGATCCTTCTTAAAATCGTCCGCCGTAACGGCACCCGTTTTGGTAGCGATCGTGATCTTATCACGCATGCCGGAAAATGCCAGACCGAGCTTATGCTCGCTGTCACTGTAATATCTGGCCGTGTCAAAATATGTCATTCCGCCTTCATACGCTTTGCGAAGTATCCTTACGGCCGTATCGTCATCGACTCTTTGTATCGGAAGCGCTCCGAATGCGTTCTGCAAAGTATTGATACCTGTCTTTCCAAGCTTCATCTTATCACCTCATATCTGATGTTTTACAACTGCGTACTCATCACCGTTTCTGAAGAACGGACAATCCTTCGTATTTTGCGAGATCATGCGGAAATAATCATCCTCATCCATATCGGCCGAGCACACATACTGCTCATCATCCTCATCATATTCAAAAAAAGCGCATTCATCACACAATGCCATATCCACACCTGCTTTCAAAATGTATTATAATAGAAAAATAAGTGTTTTGAAAGGATAAGCGAATGAAGATAAAAACAAGGTTAAGATCATATGATGAGGTATGTGCCATTCCGGCTTGCGAGCATGTCAGGCCGTATCGTCCGAGCCGGGCTCTGTCATTTCTTATGAGGTCTCTGTCTGCTTTTGACCTTCGGGCCACAGGCTTTACCTACACAAGCAAAAACATGGAAAGAGCAGGCAATGGCCCATGGCTTGTACTGATGAACCATTCCAGCTTCCTTGATCTTGAGATAGCATCGCATATGATACCGATGCCGTATAATATCGTCTGCACATCCGACGGACTTGTCGGCAAGGAAAAGCTCATGAGAAAGCTTGGTTGTATTCCGACAAAGAAGTTTGTTACCGATGTAAAGCTCATATCGGATCTTAAGTACGCACTCCATACGAATAAGACAAGTGTTCTGATGTACCCCGAAGCAAGCTACTCGTTTGACGGGACAGCCACCCCGCTTCCGCGAAAGATCGGTGTACTGTTCAAAGCACTGAAAGTGCCGGTCGTCATGATAACGACATTCGGATCTTTTGCAAGGGATCCGCTTTACAACAACCTTCAGAAGAGAAAAGTCAAGGTGTCGGCGACAATGGAATGCCTTTTTACACCTGATGAGATAAAGGAAATGTCTGTTGCGGATATCGATAAGATAATGGATGAGGCATTTTCATTTGACTACTTCAAATGGCAGGCGGATAACAATATACGTATATCCGAGGATTTTCGCGCAGACGGGCTTAACCGCATACTGTACAAGTGTCCCCACTGTCTGGCGGAAGGCTTAACGGAAGGAGCAGGAACAAAGCTTATATGCCATAATTGCGGGATCAGTTATGAAATGGACGAACTCGGACGCCTTTTGGCCACATCGCAGGAAACAAAATTCTCTCATATTCCCGACTGGTATGCGTGGGAGAGATCCTGCGTAAAAGATGAGATCGCATCGAACTCTTATGTTACGGATACCGATGTTACCATCGGGATGATCGTTGACTACAAGGCTCTGTATATGGTGGGCAGAGGCCATCTTCATCACGATACATCTGGATTCACACTGACCGGACGCGATAATAAGCTGTCATACAGCCAGGGCCCGAAAAAGTGTTACAGTTGCTACAGTGATTATTACTGGTACGAGATCGGAGATGTAATCTGCATAGGAGACAACGACAGACTCTACTACTGCTTCCCGGACAAAAAAGATATTGTTGCCAAGGTCAGGATAGCGACCGAAGAGATATACCGGGCATGCTCAAAATAAAGAACCCGGCGAGTACGCTGTGTCTCGCCGGATTCTTTGTTTAGGGAGGTTACAAAATGAAAAAGAGTTTTGGCTTATTTTCTTATCTTTGATATATTTATCGTCACTCTTTTCCGATCCCTTAACCCCTTTTTGAAATTTATTCAAAAAATGATAATTATACCCGAATTTATCTAAGATCTTCTATCTCCTCGTCGGTAAGTTCCCTGTAACACCCTTCGCCAAGCTTAGGATCAAGAACCAGATTTCCCATTGAAATACGCTTCAGATATGTTACTTTTTTACCGCGGCTTGCTATCATGCGCTTTATCTGATGATACTTTCCTTCACTGATGGTAACAAGCGCACAGCATCTGTCTTCTTCATCCGGTTCAAGTTTTGCGCTCTTAAGACGACTTCCGTCGGCAAGAGTGATACCGTTATAAAAAGCCGCAATGTCCGAATCATCCAGCGCCTCATCAGTCCGGATGAGATACTTTTTTTCGGTATGCGTTGTCGGAGATGTAAGAGCGTGTGACAACTCTCCGTCATCACATATTATAAGAAGTCCGACCGAATCCTTATCAAGACGGCCTACCGGAAACAGCCGGCTTCGAAGTTCTTCCGGAAACAGATCCAGTACGGTACGATCTTTAGCGTCCTTTGTGGCACTGACATATCCGGCAGGTTTATTGAGCATGTAGTACACGTGCTGTTTATACTCGACCATCCGGCCGTCAAGTGTTACATGATCCGATGTGCGGATATGCGTTGCAGGATCAGTGCATGTTGCGCCGTTGACACTGACCAGACCTTTTCTGATATGGTTTTTTACTTCGCTCCTGCTCCCCGTGCGGCAGTCTGTTAAGTATTTGTCCAGTCTTATCGTTTTCGTCATGATCCTTGGCCGGCCGGGTCCTACCACACACTTATCCTGTCTGAA
>JAFRIL010000004.1 GCA_017432845.1 Lachnospiraceae bacterium
GCGATAGTTGCGGCAGAGGATTTTAACGTAAGCGATGATGAGTATGAAAAGGAACTCGAGCGTATCGCCGAAGAGTCCAAGATGGAAGTCGATAAGCTCAAGGAGTATATCGGTGACGATGAAGTTGGCAAGAATCGTATAACAGACGACATAAAGATCCAGAAGGCTATCGACCTTATCACTGACAGTGCAGTTGAAAAATAAACATTTTTAAGAGGAGTATAACATGAGCTTAGTACCTTACGTCATTGAACAGACCAGCCGCGGAGAGCGCAGCTACGACATTTATTCAAGGCTTCTTAAAGAGAGGATCGTATTTCTGGGTGAAGAGGTGAACGAGACTACCGCAAACCTCATCGTTGCACAGATGATGTTTCTCGAAGCCGAAGATCCCGAGAAGGATATCCATTTCTACATCAACAGCCCCGGCGGTTCGGTCACGGACGGTTTTGCGATCTATGACACGATGCATTACGTAAAATGTGATGTAGCAACATACTGCATCGGAATGGCAGCCAGCATGGGCGCATTCCTTCTGGCAGGAGGACAGAAGGGCAAGAGGTTTGTCCTTCCCAACTCCGAGATAATGATCCATCAGCCTTCGGGCGGTGCAAAGGGTCAGGCTACGGAGATCGAGATCGTTGCCAAGCAGATCTTACGCACCAAAGAGCGTCTTAACAGGATCCTTTCGGAAAACACGGGACAGCCGTTTGAAAAGGTTGCCGAGGATACCGAGCGCGATAACTGGATGAGTGCCGAGGAAGCGCTTGAATACGGTATCGTGGATAAGATCATCACTAATCGCGCGTAAACAGGGGGAGTATCAATGGCAAAAAAAGATATCAGATGTTCCTTCTGCGGAAAGAGCCAGGAACAGGTAAGAAAACTCATAGCCGGCCCCGAGGGAGTGTTCATCTGTGATGAATGCATAGAGGTGTGCATGGAGATCGTGGAGGACGAGCTCTTTGAGCACGAGGAGGTCGAGCCGGAAGACAACGATCTTGAGATAAACCTCGTAAAGCCGAAGGAAATGAAGGCGTTCCTTGACGAGAACGTTATCGGACAGGAGGAAGCGAAGAAAGTACTTTCCGTTGCGGTATACAACCACTATAAGAGGATCCTGTCACAGAAAGATACGTCAGACGTTGAACTGCAAAAATCAAACGTCATCATGCTCGGGCCTACCGGATCAGGTAAGACGCTCCTTGCACAGACGCTTGCCAAGATCATAAACGTTCCCTTTGCTATCGCTGATGCCACGGCACTTACAGAGGCCGGTTATGTCGGCGAGGACGTTGAGAACATCCTGCTCAAGGTCATCCAGGCGGCGGACTACAACATTGAAAAGGCCCAGTACGGGATAATCTATATCGATGAGATAGACAAGATCACCAAGAAATCGGAAAATGTTTCGATCACAAGAGACGTTTCGGGTGAGGGCGTGCAGCAGGCGCTCCTTAAGATCATCGAGGGTACGAATGCATCGGTCCCTCCGCAGGGAGGCAGGAAGCATCCGCACCAGGAACTGATCCCGATCAACACCTCAAACATACTGTTCATCTGCGGCGGTGCGTTTGACGGTCTAGAGAAGATCGTGGAGAACAGGCTTGACCGTAAATCGATCGGATTTAATGCCGAGATCGCAACAAAGACCGAGCATGAGGTCGGACAGCTCCTGTCTCAGGTACAGCCCGAGGACCTTATAAAGTTCGGACTTATCCCCGAATTCGTCGGACGTGTGCCTATTTGCGTCAGTCTCGAAGGTCTTGATGTTGAGGCTCTTATCAAGGTCTTGAAAGAGCCCAGGAATGCGATAACCAAGCAGTACAAGAAGCTTTTCGAGATAGACGGCGTGGAACTCGAGTTTGAAGATGACGCGATCGAAGAGATAGCCCGCAAGGCTTATGAGAAGAAGACCGGAGCAAGAGGTCTTCGATCGATACTCGAGGGTATCATGAACGAGCTGATGTTTGAGATACCGTCCGATGATTCCATCACCAAGTGCGTGATAACAAAAGGAGCCGTGACCGGTGAGGGAGCTCCTCTTATCGTACGCAACAACGATAACGTCAAAAAGAGTCTTAAGAAGGCAGAATAGATTTGCGAAGGATTATCAGGAAGAAATATCCCTGCGTGGTTCTTAATCAGATGGCCGTGCTTCCGGGCATGGTCATACATTTCGATATAAACGCAAGAGCGCAGGTAAAGGCCGTCGAAAAGGCCATGGTTAAGGACAGGAAACTGTTCTGTGTTGCCGAGAAATCAGACGGAGAAGACTCAAAGTCTCAAAAAGGCAGCTTATATGCCTATGGCTGTGTGGTAACGATCAAGCAGGTCGTCCGTCTTCCGGGAAACGTGCTCCGCGTCCTCGTTGAGGGCGAGATGCGCTCACGCCTCTTCGACGTTACAAAGGATGAGTGCCTTATCGCAGCGGCCAAAGAGGTCGTTCCAGTTGACGACTGGTATATAGGAAAGACCGTATGTCCGGTATATCCCGAGCTTTCCGTCGACAATGACGACACACGTCTTCAGATCATGGCGAAGATCAATATCTTAAAGGATCTTCTGTCCACACTGCTCGGATACAATCCCCAGATCGGAAAGACACTTACAAAGCAGTTTGACGAAGCGCAGACACTGGCTGAGCTTCTTGATTTTGTTGCCGTAAACGTCCCCATGCATTTTGCGGACAGGCAGCGGCTCCTCGAGCGCGAAACAGTTGAGGAGCGCTTCATGGCCCTTATGACGATACTTCAGCGCGAGGTCAACGTCCTTGACATCAAGACGAACATAGCCAAGCAGATCAAGGAGAGGGTCGATAAAAATCAGAAGGAGTACGTTCTTCGCGAGCAGCTAAGGGTAATAAAAGAGGAACTCGGTGAAGGCAGTACTGCGACCGAAGAGGAAAAATACCGCGAGCAGGTAGGAAAGCTCAAGGCAAAAAAAGAGATAAAGGATAAGATATTAAAGGAGATCGAACGATTTTCGCATCTGCATGACGGATCGAGCGAAGCCGAGGTCTCCAGAGGATATATCGAAACTCTGCTTGCGATGCCGTGGGATACCGTATCAAAGGATAACCGTGACATCGACAGGGCGGAGGAGATCCTGAACCGCGATCACTACGGGCTTGATAAGGTAAAAGAGAGGATGCTCGAGTTCCTGGCGGTCAGGAACCTGACGAAAAAGGGCGAATGCCCGATCATATGTCTTGTGGGGCCTCCCGGGACCGGTAAGACGAGCATTGCAAGATCGGTTGCAGAAGCCCTTAACAAAAAATATGTCAGGATATGCCTCGGCGGTGTAAGAGATGAGGCCGAGATACGGGGCCACAGAAGGACGTATGTCGGCGCGATGCCCGGAAGGATCGCAGTCGGGCTTAAGAACGCTCATGTAAAGAACCCTCTGATGCTTCTTGATGAGATAGACAAGATGAGCAATGATTTTAAGGGGGACCCTTCAGCCGCTCTTCTCGAGGTTCTCGACAGTGAGCAAAATGTCAGGTTTTCCGACCATTATATAGAGCTTCCCATCGATCTGTCGGAGGTACTGTTCATCGCAACAGCCAACTCTCTGTCCACAATTCCCAGGCCGCTCCTTGACCGTATGGAAGTGATCGAGGTCAGCTCATATACGGCAAATGAGAAGATCCATATCGCCAAAGAGCATCTGTTTGCGAAACAGCTGAAGAAAAACGGGCTTAAGGCCGATCAGCTGATCATTGCGGATACCGTCTGGCCCGACATTGTCGAGGGCTACACAAAGGAAGCCGGAGTGCGCTCGCTTGAGCGTAAGATCGGCGCGATCTGCCGTCGCAGCGCTAGGATGATATACCAGGACGGCAAAAAGAGCGTAAGGGTCAACAGGAAGAACCTGTATGATTTTCTCGGGATCAGGAAGTACGAACAGGATAAGAAGAATGACAGGGACGAGGTCGGGATCGTCCGGGGCCTTGCATGGACAAGCGTCGGCGGAGATACGCTTTCGATAGAGGTAAACGTTATGCCGGGTAAGGGCGAGATACTGCTTACCGGGCAGCTCGGCGATGTCATGAAGGAGAGCGCGCAGGCGGGCATGAGCTACATTCGATCGATCGCGCCGAAGCGCAGGATCAGTGCCGATTACTTCAAAAAACATGATTTTCACCTTCATATTCCCGAGGGCAGCGTTCCGAAGGACGGGCCGTCGGCCGGTATCACGATGGCGACAGCTCTGTATTCGGCGATAACCGGTAAAAAGGTCAGGTGCGATGTCGCAATGACCGGTGAGATAACGCTTCGGGGAAGAGTCCTTCCGATCGGCGGTCTCAAGGAGAAGATCCTTGCCGCAAAAAATGCGGGCATCAAAAAAGTGCTCGTTCCGAAGCAGAACACGAAGGATATCGATGAGCTTGACGATGAGATAACGCGGGGGCTTACGATAGTATTTGTGGAACATATGGACGAAGTATTAAGGCACGCCATAGTGTAGCATTAAAAAGACCGTTATGAAGATAAAGAGCGTGGATCTTGAGATAGTCTGCGGGGTAACGAGCAAGCTTCCCGATAACAGCCTGCCCGAGGTTGCGTTTGCGGGCAAATCAAATGTCGGAAAATCATCGCTGATAAATGCATTGATGATGCGGAAAAGCTATGCCAGGACCAGCGCGCAGCCCGGAAAGACGCAGACGATCAATTTCTATAATATAAATAAAGAACTGTATTTCGTGGATCTGCCCGGGTACGGATATGCGAAGGCATCCAAGACCGAGGTCGAAAAATGGGGAAAAATGATCGAGAAGTACCTTACGACCTCAAAGCAGCTTCGCTGCATTTTCCTTCTGATCGATATAAGGCATGAGCCGGGTGCAAACGATAAGATGATGTATGACTGGATCGTATCAAACGGCTACACCCCGGTGATCATAGCAACAAAGCTCGATAAGATAAAAAGAAGCCAGACAGCAAAGCAGCTCAAGCTTGTAAGGGATACGCTGTGTGCGAAAGAATCCGTCATAATACCTTTTTCTGCGACATCAAAGCAGGGAAGGGAGGAGATATATGAGATCATCGACAAAATACTTGAAGATACTGTTTAATTATCTGTTTGCGATCCTTACGGTTGCGATCATTCTTTTTGTGCTCCCGAAGGCACTTTCGTTCTTCTGGCCTTTTGTGGCTGCCGCCGTGATAGCGGCGATCGCCAATCCGCTGGTCAGATTCCTTGAAAAGAAGATGAATATACGACGGCGCGCAGGTTCCGTCTTTGTCATAGTCCTTACGCTTGCGGCAGTCGTTGCGGCGTGCTACGGGATAGTTTATCTGCTCGTTACGCAGGTCGTCGGATTCTTTACGAGTGCTCCCGATATGTGGGCAAGAGTGAACGGGGCAATAAAGAGCCTGTCACAGGAACTTTCCCACAGGTACGCCCTGCTTCCGAAAGGATCCAAGGACTTTTTCGAAAATGTGGGCGAGAGCATTTACGATTCGCTGTCAGATATAGGAAGTTCGATCGGCGAGCGTGCGGCGCAGTCTGCCGGAAACAGTGTAAAGAACGCACCGACAGTACTTGTCGGAGTGATAATGTGCGTACTGGCAAGTTATCTGTTTGTTGCGGAGCGCGAATCGATAGGAAAGTTCGCAGCCGGACTTCTTCCGAAGCATGTCAAAGAACGGTTTGCGATAGTGACCGGCACGATGAAATCGGCCGTCGGAGGATACTTCAAGGCGCAGTTTAAGATAATGGCTGTTGTATATGTCGTGCTTTTGATAGGATTTCTGGTTCTTGGAATAGATTATGCGTTTCTTATCGCACTGCTTGTGGCATTCCTTGATTTTCTGCCCTTTTTCGGAACCGGTGCCGTTATGTGGCCGTGGGCATTGTACGCGGTGGTGCAGAAAGATTACAAATTTGCGATCGGAATGATGGTTATCTGGGGACTGTCGCAGCTTGTCAGACAACTCATCCAGCCAAAGCTAGTCGGGGATTCCATCGGGATGCCCGCGATACCGACTCTTATACTTCTATATGTGGGTTTCCGCGTGAAGGGAGCGCTTGGGCTGATCCTGGCGGTCCCGGTCGGGATGATAGTGTATAACCTGTATAAGGCCGGACTGTTCTCAAACTTTATCATCAGTACGAGGATGCTGCTTGGTGATTTTCGCAGGATGCGTATATTTACGGCCGAAGAGCTTGAGGCCGAAGGAATAGACGTGACCGATACGGGACTTGCACAGCGTAAGGGCGAGCCGGGAAGTAAAGAGCCGGAGAAAAAGATCAAATGATAGGATTTCTTGCAAAGATATTCATAAAGAACCCTGACAGGACAGGGGATGCCAATGTAAGGCATGCGTACGGCGTGCTTTGCGGGGCGTTCGGGATATTCTTAAACCTCGTTCTGTTCGGGATAAAGCTTGCGGCAGGCCTGATCTCGGGCAGTGTTGCGATAACCGCTGATGCGATAAACAACTTAAGCGATGCGGGCTCATCCGTGGTGTCCATGGTCGGATTTCGCATGGCAGGACAGAAGCCCGATCCCGAGCATCCGTTCGGACACGGAAGGATCGAGTATGTAACGGGACTCGTGGTCTCGATGATCATCATCCTTATGGGATTTGAGCTGTTAAAATCATCTTTTGAGAAGATCCGCCATCCCGAGCTTGTGGCTCTTACACCGGCAGTAGCCGCGATACTTGTAATCTCGATCATAGTAAAACTGTATATGTACAGATATAATTCAAAGATCGCCGAGAAGATCGGCTCTTCGGCCATGAAGGCGACAGCGCTTGACTCGTTTACCGACTCGATCGCAACGCTTGTGGTGCTCGGATGCGCACTTGCGGGGTTCTACTTCGGGATCGCTATCGATGGATGGTGCGGACTTGCCGTTTCGTTTTTCGTGCTGTATGCAGGGCTGTCTTCCGCAAAGGACACGATAGATCCGCTTCTGGGGAGCAAGCCTTCCAAGGAGTACGTAGATGCCATAGAGAAGTTTGTCACTTCATATGAGGAAGTTATCGGCATACACGACCTGGTGGTGCACGATTACGGCCCCGGACGTGTGATGATATCGCTTCATGCCGAGGTACCTGCCGACCGGAATATACTTGATGTACACGATACGATCGACAATATCGAAAGAAGGATCAATGAGAAGCTCGGATGCCAGTGTGTCATCCATATGGATCCGGTCGTGGCGGGCGATGAAGCGACCGACAGGATGAAGCGGCTGTGCGATCTTATAGCAAAGAGCGTGGACGAGAGGTTCACGATACATGATTTTCGGATGGTCAAGGGACCTTCGCATACCAATCTCATATTTGATGTGGTGGCACC